>CAKTUP010000059.1 GCA_934621705.1 uncultured Petrimonas sp. | reverse complement strand
CTGCGGAAGCACTTTACAGTAAAGAATTTGAAAACATCACGTTAACATCAGGTTTGCGCCAGTGGAGCGTATGGGAAACAAACGATTATATAATAAACAATCAGACAGTAAAATACAATTGGTATTACACCTATCTGTACTCTCAGGCTTCGGGAGTAAGTAGGAACAAAAAAATGAATTATCGTTTGGGATTGGCACTCGTACATGACAAAGGAGAATCATACACATTCTATGGATTCCGACCTGAAGTAGATTTGAAGTATTCTCTTTCCGACAATCTTGTGGCGAGGTATATATTTATTTTATCGACAAATTCTCCAGCAAAAAGCTATATCAATAGCGTGAGGCAGAATATTGACAACTTGAATGCAATACAGGGAAATCCCGACTTAACTCCTTATTTTAGTTATTTCAATAGGGTGAATCTCGCCTATACGAAAAAGAAAATTCATGCATCTGTTGATGTTGGACAAGCCTACCATCAACATCCTGTTATGGGATACACTTTCTACGAGGGTTCGTCGAACAAATTTGTAGGTTCGATGAAAAATCAGAATAACCTTCAGTTATATTCCGGGAGGTTTTTTATTAAAATGGGACCATTTTTTAATATCGCAACATTTGGTATAAATGGTGAATATTTGCATTACATAAGTAACGGACACGAATACTCACATGTGATGAGAAATTTTTCGTTGGGTGCCCAAATAGACTTAAGCTATAAAAATTTCTCATTTTCTTATAGAGGAAATACATTGAGGAAGTTCCTCTGGGGTGAGACTGTCACTTTTGATGAAAATTCATCATCTGCTAGAATACAGTATAGTAAAGACCCTTTTACTATTGGTCTTGGAATATTGTATCCATTTGCAGACGCATGGAAAGCCGGTTCAAAGTCATTATCAGCACTAGCTCCAAGTGAAAATTGGTCTTATATTAAAGATAATGGAAATATGATGGTTCTATCTTTTTCCTGGAACGTTTCAGCTGGAAGAAAATTTAAGTCCGAAAATCAAGGGCTTCACAACGAAGGAGCATGGGAAAATATTTTGAAGCTTAACTGACAATTTATGTCTATGGATTGGAAGATAAGACTTTGCAAACAACCCGATGCTATGGACTGCGGTCCCGCCTGCCTCGCCATGATTTCCGAATATTACGGCAAAGATTACGATATAAGCCGTTTGCGAAACACTTCACATATTAGTCGCGAAGGCGTGTCGATGCTCGGCATTAGCCGTGCAGCCGAAAATATAGGTTTTCGTACAGTGGGCGGTCGTATCACATTCGAAAAATTAGCGGAAAAAGCACCGCTACCCTGCATGGTGAACTGGAAAGGAATCACCTTACCAATCTAACAGTTGGGACATTCCTTTCCCTTCCCTTCCTTTTTCCAAAGTTGCAGATATTTTCTGCTTAAAAACATAACATAACCATCATTTTTTATTTTATATTTTTGAAAATAGGGATCAAAGCACGAAGAAACAGGAGATTAATAAAAAGTTTTATCATCGTAGTATTTCTATAAATTTACTTGGTTTTCCTCCCCATCATCATCAACGGCAAAAACACCCAAATCCCCAAAACCGACATTGCCAGCCCGCCGATAGTGCCCGCCGCCAGCGGAAACCAGAACGCCTCTTTGTCCATTCCCACCATAAACGGCACGAAACCCAACATAGTGGAAACCACCGTAAGGAAAATGGGAATAATCTTAGCGTTCCACGCTTTCAGGTACGCGCGAAGCGGCGACAGCAACGGTTTGGCTTTGCGTATGCGGTTAAATTCGTTCAGGATGTAAATGCTGGCATTAACGGTGATGCCCGAAAGCAGGATAAACGAGGCGAACCCGCCTTGGTCGAAGTTCAGCTTAAACCAATAAAACGTGAGAAATACCCCGATAAACGACACGGGAATGATGAAAATAACCGCCAACGGCTGTTTTACGGAGTTGAACAACACCGAGGTGGTAAAGAAAATAATCACAATCAACAGCCCGATAAGCCAATACTGCTTGTTGTCTTTTTTGTTCCAACCCCAGCCGCTCTCGTCCTTTTCGGCAGTGTAGCCCATAGGCAGTATCTTGTTAAGCGCTTCCACTTCGCGGTCGAGCACGCGCCCCGCCTGCGTGTTGGCGCCGATGTAATCGAACTGCAACGCCAACCGATACTGTTGGTTTTCCTTGCCCACTTCCTGCGGCGCCTGTCCTTTGGATATGTCCGCCAGTTCGTCCAACCGGTACATCCGGCTGCCCAAATTGTGCGATATATACTGCAACGCCCAAATATCGTACTCCCTGCTTTGCCTGCTCGCCAGTTTAATGTCTTCGCGTTCACCTTCGAGAATTAACGACCCTGCCCACATATCCTTGGCAAAAACCGGTTGCAGCGACGCGAAAAGCTGTTCGGGCAAAAAGCCTTCGGCGGCCAGACGCTGCTTGTTCAAATCGAACGAAAACTCGCGATAATCGTCCTTGTACCACGAAAAATTGGAGTTTATCAATACCTCTTTGATGCGCCGATACGTCAGCAGGCGGTTTTTGAGCGTATCGGCCCACGCCGTCAGCTCATCGTAATTGTAGCCGTAGAGTTTCACGCGGTAGCTGCCGGCAAACTCCGTTACGTCGTTGCTGAATCCCTGGTCTTGCAATCCGTACACGCCCCAACTTCCTCCGCCCAATTCCAACGCTTTGGTGATAACGCTGCTTTTGAGTTGATACGGAAATCCGCTGCGTTCCGACTCTTTGGTAAAAAACACCCGGATGGACGCCCGCCGCGCGTTCGGAATATCGGTCTGAAACTGGCGGATTTCGGGAAACGTGCTCAAATAGCGCTCCATCTTCTCAATGAGCGCGTTCATCTGTTCCAGCGTAGTTCCGTTGGGCATAGAGGCGGTTATGGTAAGGGCTACCTCATCGTTGCGGGTAAAATAACTGCCCTGAAACACCTTTTCGGTAAAAAGCCGCAACGTGCCGCCCAAAGCTTTGTTCACAACCGGCTTTACTTTCTCTTTGTAGGTTGAATTATCAAAAATCTTGTTGTATCGTTCGGCAAATTTGGTATCCTTTTCTATTTTATCGGGAAGCAGGAAAACGGGCAGTCCGAACAGCAACACAATGGCGGTAAAGGGAATCCATTTACGTTTGCTCAGCAGGCGAATCATTCCGCTGTAAAAACGGTTGAAATAAACGGTCAATCGGCGCGGACGGAAAGGCAGATGGCGAAGCAATCCCCTTTTTTTCATCGGCTTGCGCTTTTTCAACCGGATTTTCTCCACCAATGCCGGAACAAAAAAGAGCGCTATCGCCAACGATACGCACAGATTTATCATTACCACGGCGGCAAAATCCTGCAAGTTGAGCCTTATTTTTTCGTCTAAGAAAAAGATAATCGACAGCGCGCCCACCGTGGTCATCGTTGCCGCCAAAATGGGCATAAAGGCGTTTCGGTTGCCGCGATGCATCAAGTGGTCCGTCATAATGATGGTGTTATCGATAATCAGGCTGAGCGAAATGGTAATGCCCGCCAGTGAATAGAGCTGAATTTCCAATCCCAGCAAGTAGTAAAAGATAACGGCAACGGCAAGGTTTACCGTTAAACTCACCGTAATCAGAAACAGGTAACGGGCGTTTCGGGTAATCAGCAGCACAAAAAGCAACAGGATTAACACGGTAAGCCCGCTGCGCAGGTAAATCTTGTTCAATTCCGTATGGATATATTCGGTGGCGTCGTAGCTGTTGTGGATTTCGTATCCGGGCGGAAGCGAGCGGCGGATTTCGTCGATGGTTTGCGAAACCTTTTTGCTCAACGTGAGCTGGTTGGCGGTTTCTTCGGCGGTGAGCGACAGGTAAATGGAATTCAACCCGTTGATGCGGTAGTGGCTTTGCGGCGCCTGTTCGGTATGCACCACTTTTACCAGTTGGTTTAAGCGGATAAGCGCGCCGTCGCGGTTTTTTACGGTAATGGCCGATGCGTCGAAAGTATTGCTTCCACCGCCCGAAACCAACATAATGCGCATCCACGATGCTGTGTTGTTTTCGTTTCGCGTTTCCGCCATTCCCAAAAAGTCGGTGGTGTGATGCATCCGTATTGCCTCGCGGATGTCGTTTACATTTATGCCCGAAGATTGCAGTTGGTCGTAGTCGTATTCCAGCTGCCACTCCATTTGTGTGGCTCCCCGCACATCAATTTTATACAATCCGGCAATGTCGTTCAGGTGGGGTTTGATATTGTTTTCTGTGTATCGCCGGATAACGATGGGGGAGGCGGCGGAGTTGACGGTAAAGGTCATAAACGGACGCGAGGCGTTTTCGTCGGGGCGGCGCACCGATATGTAGGGATAGGATACTTCGCGCGGCAAATCGTTCCATGTTTGGCGGATGATGGTGGATGCCTCGAATCGGGCGGCATCAACGGGTGTGTGTTTATCCAATTCCAGCGTGATGTTTCCCCACCCGTTTCCCGATGTGGAATAGATGTTGCGCACACCGCCGATACGGGCGAGCATCGATTCGAGTCTGGAGGTGGCTTCCATCTCCACAATGCGGGCGCTGTTTCCCGGCATCGAGAAATAGACGGTCATACTCGGCAGGGTGCGCGAGGGGGCCAGTTTTATCGGCAGCAGCGGAATAAGGGCAAGCCCCATCAAGGCGATGCTCAAAAAAGCAACGATGACGGTAAAGGGGGATATGGCGGACTTTTTGCTCATTGACGATTTACGATTTACGATTGCGGATTTGGGATTTGGGATTTGGGATTTGAATTGCGGGCAGCGGTTAATGAACCTTAAACTCAAAACTGAAAACTCACAACTCATTACTGTACTGCATTAAAATCCACCTCAATGAGTTGATTTTTTTCAAAATCATACAATGTCAGTTTGCGCAGTTTAAAATAACTTGCCCAATAGTTTTTAAGGGCGGCAATGTAATTGCGTTGCGCTTCCTGTCGGCGGTTGGTGGACAGCGTGAGACTGTTGATATCCGCCTTGCCGATAATAAACCGCTCCTGCGTTTGCTCGTACGCTACTTTGGCGAGTTCCATCGCTTCTTCGGCGCTGCGAATCATCTGTTGCTGCACCGAGAAATCGCCCACGGTCATTATCACGTCTTCTTCCAAACGGATTTCGCTCTCCTGTGCCGAGAGTTGCGTGATATTAAGGTTGTTTTTTGCCATATTGTACCGACCTTTGCGCACGCCCCAATCCACCAACGGAATGGTGAGCGAGAGCGCCACAATGTCTTGCTGCAACGGGTTGCGATACACATCGCGAAAGGTGGGGGCGATTTGGTTGAACCCCACGCTGGCATTCAATCCCATACTGAACATCGATTCGCGGCGCGCGCGGTCGAGTGTCTGCTGCGATTCCCATATCTTCTGTTTCGAACTCAGGTACTGCGGATTGTTCTCTTTGGCGTACATCAGCGCGTCGTCCACCCGCACGAATACCTCTTTCGGGTAGTCGGGAAGTTGCAGTTTTATTTTCGTGTTTTTGTCGAGATTCAGGTACGCCGCCAGCGCGAACATACTTCGCTTTAAGCGCAACTCGGCGTTTTGCAACGAGTTTTGGGCGTTTACGCGATCGAGCTTCAACGTCAACAGTTCCGATTGTCCGATGGAAGCGATTTTGTGTTTCTCCTCGCCAATCTGATACAGCCGTTCCGAGTTGCGGCGGTTTTCCTGCGCCAATTGGTGTTCGGCTTGCGCCATCGCCAAATCGAAAAAGTAAGCCGACGCGGTTTCCGCCGTCTCTTCGAGGTTGGCAATCAACTCTTTTTGCGCCCGCTCAAATTTCAACGGCTCAATTTTCTTCTCCCACTTAAAACGGTTGTATCCCAACAGTTCCTGCCGATAACCGATGCGGATGGGCACGCTGTTGAACTGGCTGCGCGCCTGGTCGCCGAAGTTGCGGAGATAACCCAGTTCGGTATCCACGAAAAAGGTTCCGCCCGTGAGGTCGAAGTTTTGTTGCGCGGCCAAGTTTCCGTAGGAGTAGAGCGATTGTTGCCGGCGATACACGTCGATGTTCTGCTCCGAATCGTAGCGGCGGGTGAAATCGCGGTTGTAGCGCAGGGGCGTCATATAGAGCGTGAGCGAGGGCAGGCGGTTTGCCTTAAACGCCCGATGCTCCCAATAACTTGCCATATACATATTTTTTGCGCGGAACGCCGATAGGGAGCTGTCGTTTGCCAACTGCACGGTGCGCTGCAAATCGAGGGTGATTTCGGTTTGTTGGGCGTTCATCCGGGGGAAAGAGAAGAACGTAAATAACGCGAATAACGCGAAAATACGCCATTCAAAATTGTGCTTTAGCGTAATTTTGTTGTGAACCGGTTTCATTTTAATTTGAAATATAGTCATTGCATTTTACTTTTAATTAACGGCATCCATTAAGTCCCCTTTAGGGGATTTAGGGGTCTTCCTATAAATCGCCCAATACACCACCGGCACGATAAATAAACTCACCAGCATTCCGACAACCATTGTACCGATCATTCCAATGGCGAGCGGTTTCTGCAACTCCGACCCCAAATCGAACGAGAAGAGCAGCGGAACCATCGCGAAAATGGTGGTGAGCGACGTCATAATAATGGCGCGCAACCGTTTTACGCCCGCCGTGTGAATCGCCTCCATCAGCGGAACGCCTTGTTTGCGCAGTTCGTTTATCATATCGAGTTTGAGGATGCTGTCGTTGATGATGATTCCGGCGGTAACAATCAGCCCGATGGCGCTCATCAGGTTGAGCGTGTTGCCCGTGAGCCAAAGCAACACTAGCGCGAAGGCGATATCGACGGGGATTTCCACCAACACGATAAGCGGTTGCAGGAAACTCTCGAATTGCGACGAGAGAATAAAAAACATCAACAAGACGGATACCAGCAAGATGACCACCAACTCGCCCAACATCTTTTGGTTGGAGAAATACGCGCCCGAAAACACCGCTTCCCACTCCCCGTGAGACCGCACGGCGGTTTCGGCGTTTTTGATAAGCGTTTCGGGATTTTTCACGTTGTAGTAGTTCATCGGGATATACTCGCCGTTTTTGCCCGCCACAATGGTTTTGATGTCCTCGCCGCGGGTAATCTTCACCAGCGACTGCAAGGGAATCGTCGGCGGTTTTTGGTTTCCGGCGGCGCGCGCCTGCACCAGCGTTTGGCGCAGCACCTGCTCCACGGTTTGCTGTTTGCCCGCCAGCGATATGGGCAGGTATTGCTGATAGGAGCGCAACACGGCGATTTGGTTTTCGCGAAAAGCGGTGCGCAGCGTGCGATACACCTCGCGGTAGTCCACGCCGTAGAGCAAGAGCTTCTCTTTGTCGATGGTTACGGTAAACTGCTGCTCAAAGGGCACGCCTTCGGCTTCCTCGCCCGTTGCCCGGTGCAGGTCGCGTTCCATCGAGCGGATGGCTTCGGCGGCGGGAACCTCTTCGCGGTTGGCGGGATAGAGCTGCGCCACCACATCGGCCTCGGAGGTGTCGAATATCTTTTCGAAGATGTTTTCGGGCGGCGAAAAGGTTACCACCGCCCGCGGATAACGCGTTTTTATCCAATCGGCGATATGGCGTTGCAGCCGGTCTATCTGGGAGGTTTTTTCGGTTCGGAAATAGAGCCGCGATTCCGAGGGCGAAAGGTCGTTTTCCTTATCCAGCAGGTATTGGCGGTGTCCCACGTAGGCGGCGTGTTCGGCGGTAAGTTCGTCCGTGGAGCGCATCAGGTCGTACACGCGGTTTTTGTTTTCGTCCACGTGGATGTTTTCGTTCCATTCCACCATCGCCACGGTTTCGGTATGGTCGATATGCGGCATCGAAGATTTGGGCATCACGCGGAACATCAGCACGCAAAACGGTATGGAGAGCGCCGTGAACAAAAACGTGGCGGTTTTGTGCCTGAACACAAAGGCGATTCCCTTGTCGTACCAGCGATAGGCGAGGCGGTCGGCCTGTTTTTGCGCGCGGGCGAAAAACTCGCTCACGGCGTTGCTCCGAAGCTTCATTCCGTACACCAATTTGTAGAGTACCGGCAGAAGGATGATTCCCGTAAAGTAGGATATCATCAGTCCTACGCTCACGGCAAACGCCTGGGCGAAGAATATGGCGCCCGCGATACCGCTCATAAACACCAGCGGCACAAACACGGCGATGGTGGTGAGCGTGGAGCTGAGAATGGGCGTGATGACCTCGTTGGTTCCCTTGATGCACGACTCTTCGAGCGAGCAGCCCTGCATCCGGTATTGGCTGATGATGTCGGTTACGATGATGGAGCTGTCTATCATCATTCCCAGCGCCAGAATCATTCCCGAAAGGGAGATGATGTTGAGCGACTGCCCGAACAGGTAGAAAAAGATAAACGAGGTAACCAGCGCCGTTACCATACTGGCGCCGATGACCACGGGCGATTTGGCGTCGCCCAGAAAAAGGAGCGCCACCACGAAAACCAGCAGGAATCCCAGCGAAAGGTTCTCTTTGAGGTTGGAAATGGTGTAGTCCAACAGTTCGGTTTGGTTGCGGTTGACGGTGAATTCCACGTCGGGATAGGCGCGCCGCAGGTCGGCAAGGGTGGTGTCGAGCGATTTTTTGAGGCTTTTCATCGTTTCGTCCGCCTGTTTGATGACGCCCAGCGTTACGGCGCGTTTGCCGCCGATGAGCGACATTCCGGTTTCGGGTTGGCGCGCCACCTCAATTTTTGCCAAGTCTTTCAGCTGAAAAATGCGCTCCCCTTTGCGCAGGTATATCTCGCGGACATCTTCCGGGGTGCGCAACAGCGACGAGAACTTGATGTTGTACTCGTAGTAGCCGTCGCGCACCACCATACTTCCCGGTTCTATGTTATTGGCTGCAAGCACATTTTCTATATCGTTTAAACTTATTGAAGCAGACTCTAACGTGTTCAGGTCGGGAACAATTTGAAGATGTCGGTACATCAGTCCGGTCATATCGGCCATAGCCACCTGAGGCAGTTGTTCAATGCGGCGTTTCACCACGTTGTCGGCAAAGTCGGAGAGGTCGAGGAACTTTTGCTCGTCGGTGGCGGCGTAAGGTTGGTCGTCTTTCAGGGTGAGGTTAAGGTAAAACACGGGGATATCCGTGGCGCTGGCTTTGATTACGCGGGGGCGACGCATCTCGCGCGGCAGGCTGTTCATGGCGGCGTCAATTTTTTCGTTCACCTCGATAAACGCCAGGTCGGTATTGGTTCCGTAATCGAATTTGAGGCGCACAATGGCTGAGCCGTCGCGGGTTTCGCTGCGGATGTCGCGCAGTTTGCCGGTCTGCATCAGTTGGCGGCGGATGGGTTTTACCACGCTGTTTTCCAGTTCGCGCGCCGACATATTGTCGCCCGTTACCTGCACGGTGATTTCGGGAATGGCGATATCGGGCAGCAACGACACGGGCAGCGTGTTGTAGGTGATGACGCCAATGATAAAGCACGCCAAGAATACCATAAGGACGGCGATGGGACGTTGGAGGAGGAATTTAATCATTGTCGGATTTGGGATTTGGGATATCGGATTTGGGATTTGTATGGCGACAATTGAATTAGTTTTCAGGATTTTCTTTTTCTGCCACCTTCACCGGTGATTCGTGCGCCAGATTGATGTTTCCGCTTACGATAATTTGGTCGCCCTCTTTCAGCGTTTCGCTCGTAATGGTATATTCCGTAGCGTTTTCCAATCCGGTTTGTACGTAATTCCAGATGGCACGTCCGTCAACCACGGTGAAAACCACCTGTTTTCCGGTGCGAAGCACCACGGCGGTTTTGGGAACCACCCACTGTTTGCCTGCCGAACGGAACGTGCTTACACGCACGTTCATTCCCTCTACCAATCGTGCGTGGTAATTAACGGTGGCTTTTACCTGCACCATTCCGTTTTCGTTTACCCACGGGTTGATTTCCGAAACGCGTCCGTTTACTTCCAATTCGGGCATCGAAAAGGGAACGATTTTCATATTATCACCGATGTCGATAAACCCGAGTTCGTTTTCCAGCACGGTAAACTGCACTTCGAGGGTGCGGGTATCGATGATGTTGCAAAACACTTCTGAGGGCGACGAGAGCGTGTGCGGTTTGGCAAACAGGTTGGCAATTACGCCGCCGATGGGCGCGGAAAGTGTGGCGCGTTGCAAATCGTGTGTTGCCATATTAAACTGCGTTTGCGCGGTGTTGAATCCGCTTTTTACGCGGGCAAGCTGCATCACGTCTGCCGGAACGGCGCCGAGGCTGTCTAATTTGTAGCCTTGCCCGATAAGCACGTCCTGCATTTCCAACCGACTGCGGTCTAACGCGTCTTTTGCCTGCTCCAACCGGTTGTTGATGGAATAGGTATCGAGTATGGCGATGCGTTGCCCTTGCGATACGCGCGAACCGTTTTTCACGAATATCTGCGCGATGGTTTCCGAGGTTTGGAATTTGAGTTCCGCTACCGTGCGTGCCGATATTTTGCCGTTACTCACCAGTTCGTGCTCGAAATCCACTGTTTTGAGCGTAACGGCGGTTACTTCGGCGGGTGCGTCGGGCAGAAGTTGTTGGACGGTTTCGTCGGGTTTTTCTTTATTGTTAGTCTTACAAGATGTGAATAAGTTTGAAACTCCCAAGAAAACCAGTAAAATGTAATAAAAATGTCTCATTTAAAATATAGCGTTGTTGTTAGAAATTTATGTCTCTCGGAAAATCCACACACATCACACATTAATCTTTCTGGCAAGTGGAATCATATTGATTTATCATTTTGCAAGTCGATTTCAAACTCTATCATGGTAGGGTCTGGCAAGTTAGATATTGCATATATTTTTCTGTCATTTGGAAGGACTGCGATATTGTTAACAGGAACGTCTAAATGATAGTGTGTCACAGGATTCCCCTCCCAATCAAAAACATATATATCTTTGGCTTCAAATGCCCTTTCTCTTAATTCTGAGATTTTGTTACCGGAATACAAAGAATAAATATATTTGTCCGTCACATAAACATCTCTAAAGGCGCTTATGCCCTCTTTGGTAATTGGACTAGACATGCCACTTCCTTCATTCTGTACGGTATACATTGGATAATCACACACCAGTAAAAATTTTTGATTAATTAATGAACTCTGAATATCGTAAATTCCGATAATAGTGCCGTAATAAGATACGTATACTATTTTCTTTTTGTCCGGACTAATATTTAATGTCCCTTGATAAGCCAGGGCAATATTCCTATGATCTATTTTTTTTTCTTCTTTGCTCTTAATCGGAAAATCAGCAAAATATCCTATATCGTTATTATGCTGATCAATCAATTTAAACATATTTGACTCATATAATCCGAAAGCTATATAGTTATCGTATGCAGTTGGAAACACAAATGAATTGGAAATTGAATTGAAATTCATAATTTTTTCATAAAAAACATTTCCGGTCATCAATGAATCCAACCATATTTTCTTGAGTGTGTTATCCAATAAGTCATATATTAAAAAGGAATTAGTTGAAAAATGTATCAAAGATGTAGGATGTAAAAATTCATTTGGGCCTTGTCCTTTTTCCCCCATACCATTAATATATATATTGTTTTTTATATCAAACAGATGAAGTATTGGTTGAGCGGAATAATCAAGAGCAATTAAGATGGAATCAACAATTAGCATTTTTCCTGCACTTCCAATTAAATAAGTCTTATCATCAATTATTTTTTTATGATTAAGTGAGGTGCTTTGTTGAAACATCTCATTTATTTTCTTTTTTTTATTCACACAACACGAGAATAAACTAAAAAATATTATAAAATAAATTATTTTCCTCATTTTCTATCACTTGTATTTAAATATTTATTTTAGAAGTAACTAGAGAAAGACAAAGAAAGATACTTAATATTGAAATTTAGATCTTTCTTTGTCTTATAAAAATTACTATCCATTATAGCAATAGTTCGTTATAAAACCACATAATCTTCTGATTGTCAGCAAAATAATCGTCAAAATGTTTGGGTAGGTCGCTGA
>CAKTUP010000058.1 GCA_934621705.1 uncultured Petrimonas sp. | reverse complement strand
AAATAGCATCGCGAAGATTGGCGAAATATTCCCGATAATCGCCGTGCTCGCTCTCGATTTTCCCCTGAATTTTCACACCTTTATATTCAGCATTTATCGTTCCCCAAATCTCTTCGGGTTCGCGACCCCAGTTTTTCCCTTCGGGAATGGCTCCGCCATCGAGCGTGGCTTCCTGAACATCAAGCCCGTATTTTACGTACGAACCGTTTGCACCGTGAATCATAAACGTTGGCCCGGGAATTTTACAAAGCATCCCCGATTTCAGCGTGGCGGTAAACGCCGGATAATGCAGCCGCACATCGAAATGGTCATCGGCCTTTGCCCAGGGGCGTTGCGAGTTTATTTCGGCAGTTACCGCTTGCGGCATCCCGAAAAACCACAGTGTTTGGTCGATAAGGTGAGAGCCTAAATCGTAAAAAATTCCCGAACCGGGAAGCGGTTTTTCGCGCCAGGCGCCAAACGGGCGCGGCTCAGAACGGTAACGGTCGAAATGCGATTCGTAATCGCGAACTTCGCCCAGCAATCCGCTGTCGAGCAGTTTTCTTACGGTTTTGGTATCGCTCGTGAAGCGGCGATTGTGGTAAACGGTAAGTATTTTTCCTTGCTTTTTCGATAATTCTATCAACTCATCGGCTTCGGCAACTGTTACCGTAAACGGTTTTTCCACCATGGCGTGTTTGCCGGCCAGCAACGCTTCTTTTGCCCAACGAAAATGATCGGTATTGGGCGAAGTTACGATAACCAAATCGATATCGGGATCGCCGATAATAACTTCTCCGCCGGACACTACAGTTGTTGACGGATATCTTTCGTTGATCATTTTTATTCGATCGGGATGGGCAGTGCTGATTTTGGTCAGTTCGTAACCGTCCACCACATCTACAAAAGGTGCGTGGAAAACTCTTCCGGATAATCCGTATCCGATAACGCCTGTGCGAATGATGTTTGACATATTTTGTTGGGTTTAAATGATTTGGATTTCAAAGATAATCAATTAAATCGATAAAAGGAAGTCAATCAGTTTGGTTGTAGCAATTGCACGATGACTGATTTTGTTTTTTTCATCGTCGCCCAGTTCGGCGAAGGTTTTGTCGTAACCGTCGGGAACGAAAATGGGGTCGTAACCGAATCCGGCTGTTCCGCGCTTTTCGCGGATGATTTTACCGATAATAATGCCTTCGAAGAAATGCTGATCACCATTCAACAATAACGCGATAACGGTTCTAAAGCGCGCTTTCCGATTTTCTTTTCCGTTCATTTCTCGCAACATTTTATCCATATTATCCTGCGGATTACCGGCTTCGCCGGCGTATCGCGACGAGTAAACGCCGGGAGCACCGTCCAAAACGTCAACTTCCAGACCGGTATCGTCGGCAAAACAATCGAATCCAAAATTGTCCTTGATGAATTGTGCTTTAATCAACGCGTTTTCTTCGAGCGTTGTTCCCGTTTCGGGAATAACTTCGTGACAATTGATTTCCGATAAACTTAAAATTTCGATTTTCCCTTCGGTAATTTTCCGAATTTCGTCGAGTTTGTGCCGGTTGTTGGTGGCGAATACTATTTTCATGTTTGTTTCGGGATTCGAGATGCGAGTTACGAGTTGCGGGGTGCGGGCGGGAATTGATGTTCTTTAATTATTCTATTTTCGTTCACGCAAAATACGCTCGCGCTCTCTTAGTTTTTCCTTGCGCAATCGCTCCTGTTCTTTCAGTTTTTGCTGACGTTCGCGTTCGCGAAGTTTCAGCTCTTCTTTTCGGGCTTTTTCTTTTTGTTTTAACTCACGTTCGCGCTGTTTTATCAGCTCTTTTCGTGCTCGTTCGCGCTCTTTCAAAATCTTTTCCCGGTCTCGTTTCGATAAAACGTTATCGGTCTGTTTCAGTGCTTCTTCGGCTTTTCTTTCCAGTTCAGCTTGTCGCTGTTCGGTGGTTTCACGCACGGTTTGTTTTGGTGGAACGACAACAGGAACATCCGTTTTTTCGACTTCCAAAGGTAATACTTTTTCGGGTTCGGAAGCAACTTCCGCTTCTTTTATCGGAACGATAGTTTGCACGGAATCATTGGTAAACACGATGTAATCGGCAATCGATTTCTGGGTGCCAAGCAATTCCAAATTCGCATCGGAAATTACAAGCGGAAGAATATTGGAAGAAATAGTGTGTCGGAAAACGGAGTCGGACTCAATCATTTTCGCGTATCGATTGGCTTCGTCAAACGAACGGAACGGCTTTATTTGAAGTGCTTCGTAAGGCGAAACGCGGATATAAGCGGTGTTGAATGTGCGAAGTTGGAAGTTCGAAAAGTTGAAATCGGAAACGGCAAAAAGCAACTCGTTTCTCTTTATCGCGTTTGCGTCAAACAACAAAAGATACGAATGCATCACGTTTTTTTCGCCGCTGAATCGAACAGTATCTGCGGAAATTTCTTGTCTCTGACGCTGCCAATTTATACCCGAAACGGCGGACGCGTTCGCTGCCAGCGTTTTTCCTTCCAATAAACCTTCTAAAATGCTTTGTCCCAGTTTGCTCTCTTCGCTATCGGGATGCTTTTCCGCCAACTCTTTCAGTGACGATTCCAGTTTTTCAGCATCGCCCGTTTGCGCGAACGAAAGCGCGTTCAGCAACCTGAATTTCGGCATTAAATCGCCGTTCGAAAACAGTTTCAACGCTTCGCCGAAGTTCCTGTGGACTTCTTCGGTTTTTCCTTGTTGATATGCCTGATAGGTTTTCTGATAAAGGGAATCCTGCAACTGCGTGAAGTTTCGCACGGCGCGTTCGTAATTGGGGTCGGACATCGAAATAGCATATTCGCTCTCGGGAAATTCCGAAATTATTTTCGATCGATAACTTTGTGCTAACGCATGGTTTCCGCTTCGCAAATGCAACCAGTAAAGTTGATAATATACATCCTTTTGGTGTTCGCTTTTGGGAAAATCTTTCAAGTGGCGCTCAAGCAATCCGGCGGCATAATCGAAATCTTCGAGCCGGTCTTTTGCCGATTTTCCGCCTTCAAACAATCCGTTTTCGATAATTTTGTCCGACTCAGCCTTGGCTTCGGGCGAAACGGGAAGTTGTTGCAGGTAAAATTCCGCGGAATAAGGGTCGGTAGCGCGACCGGGAGTCTCCGAGACTTGGAGATTTGGAGACGGAGCGAGTGTATCTTGTGGAGCAACGCTTGAAGTTTGTAGCCGCCAATTATCTTGCAACGAGCGATTTCCCCATCGGCGACGAAACTCGCCCCTACCCTGCGAAACCAATTGCGGATTGTAGAAATAAAACGAAGTTTCCGTTCCCCGATTCGCCATTGCTACCGCCGCTTCGGCAGCCGAAGGCTGTTGTTGTCCCAGACTGGGTGCGCGGGCTTGCTGCTGGGCTAAATACGCTTCGCGTTCGCTATCGCGGGATTGTTCGCGGTCTATTTTTTTTAGTTCGGCAATGTAAGCGTTAATAATGTTGAGTTGTTCCGCCTGCGGAACTCGTGCCAAATGTTGTAAACTGTCTTGCTCGGCAACAGCCGAAAGATGCGGCACTAGCTCTTGTAAAGCGTTTGTCCGAAACTCGACTTTCGGAAAATGAAGATTGGTTTTGGGCAAAATTCCCAACGCGTCAGAATATCGCGGCTCGGCTTTAATAAACTCTTTTCGTTCGAAATAAATATCGCCCAGCGCAATTTGTGCCAACGCTTTGTCGATACCGTTTCGGGCGCTTTTTTTCTCGGCAAGAAGATAATTTTCAACGGCTTTTTCGATATTGTTTTGAGACAAATAAATATGGCCGATAGCGCCATAAATTTGGTCGAGATACTCGTCGTTCTTTTTGTTTTTTGCCATCTTTTGCAAATCGCCGATAACTTGTGCATTGCCCGTTGCCACTTGCGACTGAGCCATCAGCGCGTTGAAGGCCACTTCGTAAGGCGTGTTTAAGCCTTTTATTCGCTCAAAAGCCTGATACGCGTTTTCCCGTTCGCCTGAATTTATGTAAAGTTGTCCGAGTAAAAATTGCAATCGTCGTTTTTGAATAGCATTTTTCTCGCTCTCAATGGTTTGTGCCAGAAACGGAATCGCGTCGCGATAATTTCCTTGGCGAAGCAAGAAAAACGTGTAAAATTCGGTAAAGAGCGATTGCAGATTTTTGGGCAGAGAGCGCACCTGCAAGGTGGTTGCCAAGGTTTCGGCATCAGAAAACCAACCCATTTCGGCATAAGCGCGCAGCATCCAAATTTGAGCTTCCGAAACCACATCGATATCGTGATTGAAAAGCCGCGCCGTCTGCGAAAGCACCGAAATCGCTTCGGTATAATCTTTGTTTTGCACGTGCGCTTTCCCCATCAACAGCCACGCTTGGTCGATAAACGGATTAAATTCGTTTTGCCGAAGCCAGTCGCGATACTTCTGCGAATTGGGTTGTGAGCGGTCACGTCGCGGTTTGGCTGTAATGGAATGTTCCTGAATGGCTTTCGTTGTTTTCTCGACAACCCGGTCGAAAGACCCGCCCGGTTGCTTGATGACGGTATCTCCGAGAACAGAACTGTTGGGATACATCGGCAACAATTCCTGCCAATTGTCTTTGTGGCTTTCCGCTAGTGATTGCAGGGTTTCGTTGTAGGCTTCTTCGGCGTTAAAAAAAACGTTGTATCGGGTGGTAAGTTCGTGGTACGCGCGGGTTGTCGGCGTGTTCTTTTTGGTGGAACAGCCGATGCAGAAGAGAATAAGAGATATTCCGAGAATGATGTATTTTGAGTGTGCGTGCATTTTTAGAGCCAAGAAGCCAGAGCCAAGACTGGTAGACAATAGACTTTTAGACATTGGATGTATCGGTTATCTCTCGTCCATCTTCAGTCATCCGACTTAACTATAACTGAAAAATGGGTGTTTTATTGTTCATTTCATAACCTTTATAACCATTTCAACTCTTATGCGACTGATAGGACAAAAGAGGTAATAAAAAATACAACCAATAGAAAAATTATTACTCATATTGATTTAAAAATAGTGAGCGGACAAAAAGGATTTTGTCCGCTCACTAAGAAATTGTTTTGAATTTTCATCGAAAGTTTAGCTTTCGATATGCGCCTCGGAGTCAATACGTTTCACACCAATTTTCGGTGCTAACAGGAGGAGATAGGCTATCAGGAAGGTAAGCACGATTATCGCGCCGATTTGTCCGTCCATAGCATCAGATAAAATACCCATAAGCAGCGGGAAAACGGCTCCACCCGCTAATCCCATAATCATTAAACCGGAAATTTCGTTGCCTCGCAGGGGAAGATGTTGCAATGCCTGTGAGAACATGATGGAGAAAATGTTGGAATTGCCAAAGCCAATAAGGGCGATACACGTGTAAATTGCGAGGGATGAGTAACTGAAATACAATCCGATAACGGCGGCAATCATCATTATTGTACTTATCCAAAAGAAAGATTTGGAGGAAAACTTCGCCAATATAAACGCACCGCTAAACGCACCTATCGTACGAAAAAGGAAATAAATGCTCGTGGCGAATCCGGCCTCGGAAAGCGGCATCCCAAGCCGCTCAATCAATAATTTCGGGGCGGTAGTATTTACTCCAACATCAATACCCACGTGAGCCATAATTCCAAGGAATAAGAACAGAATCAACCGGTCGCCAAGTAGCGCAAAACACTCACCGAAAGTCGATTGTTTACCCTCTACCGGGCGTTCTTCGATTTTGGTAAAAAACAACCAAACTGTAGCTACGACAGCGATTACTGCGAAAATAAGAAAGAGTACTCTCCAGTTTCCAAATTTCACCAACGCCCAGGCGGCAATAATGGGCGCCACAAACGAAGCAATAGCTTTCACAAACTGTCCAAACGTGAGGCTGCTTGCCAATCGATTACCTGCAACAATGTTTGAAACCAATGGATTAAGCGATACCTGCATCAACGTATTGCCAATGCCAAGCAACGAAAACGCGATGAGCATGGTAGTGAAGCTGTAACCCAGTAGCGGAACAAGGAGCGAGAGAAGTGTTACTACCAAGCTTAGGAGAACGGTTTTGCGGCGGCCGATTTTGTTCATTAACATGCCTGTGGGCACGGAAAAAATAAAAAACCAGAAGAAAACCATCACCGGCATGAGATTTGCCATGGTGTCGTTAAGTACAAAATCATTTTTTATGTAATTGGTGGCGATTCCTACCAAATCTACAAATCCCATGGTGAAAAAAGTAAACATCACGGGAAACATCAGTATAAGTTTATTGTTTTTGTTCATTTGGAAAATGAGTTAAGTTTTTATTTTTCAGGTTTAATATTATCCTTTAAGTTGACGTTGAATCATCCAACTAACCGGCTGATTATCTGCTTGATTATATTTAATCAATCTACTACCCACGCTCCGCTTTTTGTGCAAACGAAGGCTGCCTTGTCTACCGCTGCCTGATGGGCGTCACTGAGCGACTTTCCGGCAAGAATGGCCGAAATGAATGCTCCCGTAAATGAATCGCCTGCACCTACAGTATCCACGACTTTTACTTTGGGCGTATTGATGTGAGATTGTGTTTCGGGTGTAAATATTGTACTATAATCGGCTCCGGCAGTTAAAATCATAAATTTCAGATTAAATTCTTTTACAAACCAACGACAAACGTTTTCATCACCAAATTCTTGTTTGTTAAATAATTCTTTAAGAAGCAAAAGTTCTTCATCGTTTATTTTAAATACATTACAGTTCCTCAGCGAAGATACGATAATCTCTTTTGAATAATAATGCTGTCGGATATTGATGTCGAGAATGCGGTATGATTCTTCGGGAACAAACGAAAGAATAGCCAGAATGGTATCCCGTGAAGTCTGAGTTCGTTGCGCCAACGTCCCGAAACAAATAACATCAGCTCGTTTTGCCAGTTTCTTCATCGGCTCCGTGAGCGGAATATGGTCCCACGCCACCCCCTCGATGATGGTATAATCGGGTATGCCTTTTTTAAGTTCTACCAGTACTGTTCCGGTAGGGTAATCTACTTTTTCGATAATATAATTGATGCCTATGCGGTCAATTTCCTGCATAATTTCATCACCCAGCGGATCTTTACCCACTGCGCTGATAGCATAACTTTCAGCACCTAATTGCGATGCGTGATACACGAAATTGATGGGAGCGCCGCCCGCCTTTTTCCCGCTGGGAAGTACGTCCCAAAGCAATTCTCCAATACCGATGATGATGGGTTTGTTTTCCATTTCTGCGTGTTTTTTATTTTGTTATTTCCAGATAGATTTTAATTCAGTGATGCGGGCTTCCGTCAGATTGATTTTTCCGTTTTCAGCAAAAATTTCTATTTGGTCGAAAACGGGTGACGGATACACCACATCGGTAATAACCACCTTGCCGTCGGCGGCAAAAAACTCAACCGAAGACACATCCACAATCATGCGCCACGTAACGGTTCTGCCGGTTACGATGAACGGGGCTACATGAAACGACAGAAAATCGGGCGATATTTCTTCGCTCGTGGCGTTGGTACGGTCGGCGTAGAAATACTTATCGGCATTGTCATAACCCACCGTATAATACTCACCAGCGGCGTTTTTGAACGTAATGCCGTATTTTGCGGGAAAATCCAGACGCGTGTTGTCTTCCACATCAAATGTAAGCATGATTTCTACGGGCGCTTTGGCAAACGAAGTTTTCGCGAATATGGTTGTGTTGTTTGTAATTTCGGTGTTTTTTATCGATTCGCTTCTACCGTATAGTTTTTCAATCTCTTTCACCGGTTTAGATGTAAGCAAATATTTTCCGTCGACATTAACCAGACCTAAATCGCGCGGAAAAGTAGCGGCGCCGCTCCATGTTTGCGTGGGTTTTTCGCCGGCATATTGCCAGTTGTTCATCCAGCCGACGAGTATTCGCCTGTTATCGGGTGCATTGCTCCATGTAACACCCGCGTAATTATCCTTTCCGTAATCCATCCATTGTGCGGCGGTTTGCGGAGAAGTAAACGTTTTGCCATCGAACTCGCCCACGAAATATTGTGTGGCCGATCCACCTGCCGGCCCCCCGGGATTGATATTAACAATAAGCACCCATTTTGTTTCGTCGGAGTCGTTAACCTGTAGCGGGAAAAGATCGGGACATTCCCATACACCGCCATGATTCCCAACACCTTTCCCATATTCGCTCGCATACGTCCAATTGATGCAATCGGGCGATGTGTAGAACTGAATAACCTGTCCGGCAGCAATGCTCATAATCCATTTCCGGGTTTCTTCGTGCCACATCACTTTGGGGTCGCGAAAATCACGAATGCCAGGATTTTTCAATACAGGATTGTGCTCATATTTTGTCCAGGTGCGGCCGTTGTCCAAACTGAACGCGATGGCTTGCGTTTCAATTTCATGGAAACGTTCTTGATGCTCAGCTTCCATATCATGATAGGTGAAAAAGGCAATGAGTGGCGGATTTTCTACCGTTCCCAAACCCGATGTATTTTCGGTATCTACCACCGCACTACCTGAGAAAATATAACCTAAACTATCGGGATAAAGCGCAATGGGCATGTGCTCCCAATGCACCAAATCGGTACTGATGGCGTGCCCCCAGTGCATCGGCCCCCAAACTGATTTTTCGGGATAATGCTGATAGAAAAAATGATATTCACCATTGTGATACACCATTCCGTTGGGGTCGTTCATCCAATGCGCGGGGGGCGTGAAATGTACCTGCGGGCGGTATTTTTCCCGAAAGGGAGCATCGTTATTTGTGGTTGCTTTATTATCTTTGCATGAAACAGAAGTAAGTAAAGTAACTAGTAATAAATAGTAAAATGAATTAAGCTGTATTTTTTTAGTTTTCATCGTTTTATTTTTTTAGTTTATTTCCAAATTGATTTCAACGTATATACTTCCAGATTCTTCACGATAATGTTATTTCCCCAGAAATGAAATCCCTGGTTTGGATTCAATATCTTTTTTTCAAAAGAATAAGAATAAGCTCCATCGTCAATAAAAACTTCTACGGATGTTTTGTCGATAAAAATATCGGCGCTGATTTCCATACTGGTCATATCGTTTGGTGAGTAAAATACACCGTTTACTAAATTAAAGTTCATATCGTAGTCCATCAGCAATTGTCCTCGTAAATTTAAACCGGCGCTTGTAGCGTGTGATAGTTTCAACGTAAACTTAATCCTGAGCAGTGATTCGTCGTCGAATTTCTGTATGTGCCTGTTGGCGTCTTCTGCGTTCAGGTTTTGCCAACTGTAATTTTTGTCGTTCAATACATTTACCTCTTCCACGGGCATACTGAACATTCTGATTCCGTCTTTTGTGTTATGAAGCGACAATTCTACCGGTAATAACATCATCATATTAAACGGCATATTGTGAGAAGGGATTCGTCCCCAGCTTATTTGAATACGTCTTCCGTCGGATGAGGGAATATTCGTGAAAGTTTGTCCGGCGTAGGCCGATCCCGTTGTGTAGTAGTATTTTCCACTCTCGGGAGTAAATTTTTTCCCGTCAAAAGAGCCAATCATATACGTGCCGGACGCGCCATACATCACCCATTTTTTGTTATTCTCATTGCCGTCTACGGGTAGCTCAAACAATTCGGGACATTCCCAAAATCCGGTAATATGGCTTTCATACGTCCAGTCTTTCAGGTTGGTGGAGTTATAAATGGAGTGTCCGTCTCTCTCGTTCAGAACCATTACCCATTTGTTAGCAGGCTCATACCAAAACACTTTTGGATCGCGCGTATCTTTGCTGTTCCATTTTTCTTTAGAATCAATCACAGGGTTTTTGTCGTATTTGGTCCACGTGCGTCCTTTATCAAGGCTGTAGGCTATGCATTGAACCTGCCTGTCGGGGCTGTCGGCCGTATAAATGGCGACCATTGCAGGTGTTTTACCTTTATTGAATCCTGCCGTATTTTTATAATCGATGACGGCGGAACCGGAAAACATTGTGCCGTGCTCATCAGGATAAAGTGCTACAGGAAGCTCTTTCCAGTGAATCAAGTCTTTGCTCACTGCATGCCCCCAATGCATGTTTCCCCACTCCCGCTCATATGGATTATGTTGATAGAACAGATGATACTCTCCTTCGTAATAAATTAATCCGTTGGGGTCGTTGTTCCATCCTCTGCGACTTGAAAAGTGGAATTGAGGTCGATTTTGCTCTTTGTACAGGCTGTCCTGGCCGGCAATGGTATCGGATTGATAAATGAGGTTTAATCCATCTTTTTCAGGATATTTAATTGTTATAACCTTATTCATAAACTCATCCATATCGCAGAATACCCAGTAATCGGGGTCTTCGGTAGCCAAACGAATTTCAAAAGTTCGCTTTTCTTTTCCATCCACTTCTATTGTCATAAGTCGGCGATCAACCGAATGTGAAACCGGAATATTCAAGTATTTTTTTGATGCTTTAATTGAAATGGATTGAGCTTCCGTATTAGCAATTGCGACCAGAGCTGAGAAAAAAATTAATATAAATCTACTCATTGGTTTTGTTATTAGATTCTGCCATTTTTACCATCCAAAATTTTGTTGGTATAACTTTTTGCTAAAGTTAATCTGTTGTTTCGGGATAGGAAAATATTCATCTCTATTTTTTGTGAATTTTGCTTCGCGAAGATGCTCTCTTCTTGTTTTTTCACTGTTAAAATAATCGTTCATGTATTCTGCAGCAATACCCCATCGAACCAAATCGAAAAACCGGAAACCTTCCATGGCAAATTCAAGCCTTCGCTCCCATCGTAATGCCTGACGAGCGTAATTATTGTCCCAGCTACAGTTAACACCTGGCTTATAGGTATCTATTACAAATTTCCCGGTAAAATTTCCATTTAAATCCTTCAATAACGAAGTGCTTTTAGATGCTCTGTCTCTTATTTGATTAATCAGCGGAAGGGCTTCTGATTCACGATTTAGTTCTATAAGAGCTTCCGCTTTCCAGAGAATTACATCATCGAGCCGTATAATATCTCTGTTTTTAGAACTTGACATAAACGGAAGAACTTTTTCAAAACATGGGCAGTCCGGTAAAACTACTTCTTTTAAAGACATAAACTCTCCATAAATTTCAGGTTGACGATTCCACCATGCCTGAAATATAAAATCGGGATCGTACTTATACGGTAATCCCGGAATAGCTACTGTATGGTTCAACCGTGGATCTATATTGTGTGCCTTAAGATCTGCCGGTGTTTGAATGTTTGTTGAGTTAAAATCACTAAACATAGGTAGTCCCTGAGTTGAAGTTTTAAAAGCATTTACCAGATTTTGAGAAGGTTGATGGAATCCGCAACATCCGTACTCGGGATTCATCGGATAATTCAGCATGGCTCCCCAATCTAGACGGCCGTGCAAAGTTCCGTCATTTCTTGAATGTTGCACAGCAAAAATGGACTCGGGCCCGTTTTCTGTTTCATATAGGAAGTTGTTTGCAAAATCCGTATTTAAGGCGTATTTACCTGAATTAATGATTTCTGAAGTAAGTTGTACAACTTCATTTAACTTTCCTTGATTTATAGATACAACGTTGTTTTCATCATCTTGCTCATAAGCCGCGTAAAGAAGCGCTTTGGCCAGATATGCCTTTGCCATCCATTTATTTGCTCTTCCTATTTGTTCATTGTCTTCAGGAAGATTATTAACGGCAAAACGAAATTCATCTATGATTTTATCCCATAACTGATTGTTTGTTAACTCTACATTGGAAACATTAATGTACTCATCAACCGACACTGTCTCATCGATATACGGAACACGGTTAAACAATATCTTCTGCTCAAAATAAAAATGACCACGTAAAAATCGCATTTCAGCCACTCTGGTTTGCTTTTTGGAAAAATCATTTTCACTTACTTCGTTTAATCTGCTCAATGCATTGTTTATCCGTGAGATTGACACGTATTGTCTATACCACTTTCCGTCAACTGTGCCTAAATCGTCGCGCATGTAAGTGAAAGTTTCATAAAAATGAAAGTCCTGCATATCACCGGTACCGGCGCCTCCCTTGTACGCGTCTCCCGAACGAAGATCTCCGTATGGCCACGGACTGTTTGGCTCGGTATAATGATCGTTTCCTAAGCTGGAGTATGCGGCTATAACCATTTTTTCAATATTTTCGGCCGTGTTCAATTGATCGTCACTAAGC
>CAKTUP010000057.1 GCA_934621705.1 uncultured Petrimonas sp. | reverse complement strand
GCCGAAAAAGGAGAGTCTAACCGATACAGTTTTGCAGTGAGTTTTTTCAGGTTCTTGTATTCAACCGTGAGTTTTTTGTCAGCTTTTGGCGCAAAGGTGTTGTTGCCTTTTACCTGAAATTCAGGCTGTGTAAGCTGCAACAACCGGTTTTCCAATACAGAAATACGTTCGTATGTGGGATATTTTCGGATCGTTTTTTGCAACAGGTCGTACAGTTCTTTTGTTTTTTCAAGGCGCTTAACACTGTCTTCCTGCGGAAATTCCCCGATTTGGCGTGTATAAAAATCCGCCATTTTATCTACGATTTCCACGCTTATCGGGTCGTTTTCCCTATTCTTTACCATCGCTTGCAGCGACGGAAACGCGTAACTTTGGTGTGCGTTATGAAGTTTGGAAAGAAAATCTGTTTTATCGAGTTGCGTGAGAACGAGAGACGTGTTTAATTTTCTTTCGGAAAGCGAAACAAGCAGTTTTTTATAGGTTTCCAACGCCCACAGGTTGTATTCTTCGGGTTGCGGGTCAAATTGCAGTTTCACAAATTCGTTTGCCGAAGCAAACAACGATGCCGAAGCGATGTTTTTCTTTGCCAGTGAGCGGCTCAAATCCGCATCTTCGTCTATTTGACTAAAAAACTCGATAGCGCGAAGCGCTAAAAAGTCGTACATCGTGGGATAAAAACGGCGCGAATCTTTGCCCAAATCCACCACGGCGGCAAAAGGCGTCACCTGCGCTTTTTCAAGTTGCACGCGCGGTTCAATGGACGCGTTCAGGTGCTCCACCACCTTATCGTAAAAATTGTTTTTCGACCACTCTTTCATATCACTCGGAACAAATCCGCTCAACGCCGTGCGTTGGTTAATGGTCCATTGGTCTTTTTGGTAATATTGCAGGTACAGCTCGCCCAACATCGAGTGCAACACGGACTTTTCAACCACATCGGTACTCTTCGCCAGCATATCGGTAAGGTTGCGGAAAATCACGGTATCGTTTTCGGCATCCAGCGCCAAATCGTATTTCCCCTGATGGATCAATGCTTTGATAACCTGTGGGCTATTCTTATCGGCAACCGCCTGCCTGAGAATTTTATCTACATGCTCCGCAGCCGATTTGGGTAGCGATTTTTTCTCGAAATCCGCCACGGTTTTCCATTGTTGGTCGTAGTTCATAGTTTGTTTGGTTTGCGCTTGCAGCGAGAGAAAAAGTACTCCCGCTATTGCAATTAATACTAGTTTTTTCATTTCGGTTTATTTTCTGTTCTATTATAAGATGCAAAAACAGGAAAAAGTTGGCGCGAGACAGCGTTATATTTTGTTAAAACAGATTTATCTAAAACTTCACCCGGCTAAGTCTGTGCTCTTTGCTCTATGTTCCATGCGCTGTGCAGTTTGAAACCGCAAAGCGCACGTATTTAATGCGAGTTGGAACTTGCATCACCCGATGTTGGTTTCATCACTACGCCAATTCTTTTCTTTCCGCTGATCTTTATCGATAAAGGCTGTTCGAAACGAACGTGACGGATAAAGCCGGTTTCAAACACAGCAGGTTGGGCATCGAGAAAATTCTCATCAAAAAAACCGTCGTTTTCAAGGAAAGAGTTAATGGTGAAATAACCCACGCCAAACGATGTCAGGTTCTGAAAGAAATGGGTGCCCTGACTCGGTTCTATCCTGTAATTCTCCAATCCCGATTCCACAATCACCCGCGCCTGGCTTATGTGCGCCCATTTTACGGGAATGCCCAGCCACGGATCCGATGAACCCCAGCGTCCCGGGCCAATCAGCACGTAGTTTTTATCGGCTTCGCCAAACCCCACGTTAATCTTCTCAATTTCGCGGGCTATCGCCGGATTATTGGTGGCAGAAAAATCACGAGTTTTCACGTAAACTACATCAAACACATCGTTGGATATGCCGTTGCCGAGCGCATTTTGCGAATAGAGCAACGTATCGTTTTTATCGATATTTTCCAAATCTTCGTTCACCACCTCCTTGCTGTCCACAATGGGGCGGATCTGCAACAAAAAGAATTCGGCTTCCTCGCGGCTTTTCACATCCACGGCAAATTCTATTTCCACGGGCCGCCCCATTTCCTGCTGCCCCACTTTCAGCACCTTATCCAGCGTTTCGGCAAGTGGGAGCGTATCGTGTTTCAGAATATTGGCAAACGAAATGATTTTTCGGCCTCCCTCGTAAAATCCGTCGCGGATAATCTGGTCATTCGGATCGTAAGTGGATGACACATACCGCAACGGGCTGTCGGCTTCGGCTTGCCTGATGCGTAGCTTTTGCAGGTTGAAACTGTCGTCAACAGTGAAGTCCTTCGACATCGATTCCAGATCGAGCGCGTAAAACTGCGTTTGCGTGTCTCTCAGCGCCGTGTCCAGCGAGCTTAACTGCAATATATTTTTAGGATGCAACGGAGAAAAACGCAAGCCCTGATAGCCGTCCATAATGTATTTTCCCAGTCCCATAGCCATATTCACAATGCCGTCTTCCGTTTTTTCGTTGCCAAGCGGATAATAATTAATGGAGCGGGCAACCCCCGAAATGGCCGGATAAAAAAGATTTCCGTACTGGGAACCCACCACCTCTTGAAGCACGATCGCCATTTTCTCCTGGTCTATAAGATTCTGAGTGGCAGACATATACGCCTTGCTGTCTTTGTAGAAAACCGACGCGTAAACCGCCTTGATGGCGTTGTTGAGCAGGCGAACCATTTCGTACTTGTCGCTTACGTAAGGGATCATGTAAGTGGAATAAATTCCGGCGAAAGGCTGATACTGAGAGTCTTCGAGCATACTCGACGAACGAATGGCGATGGGCGACGATATGGCATCGAAAAAAACCAGAAAATCGCTGACTAACCGTTTGGGCAGCTTAGCCGCCAAGAAATGTTTCAGAATGTCTTCATCGGGGCGGTACGAAAGCGCAATATCGTAAAGTTTATTGGCTTCCATAAATTCATCGAAAATATCGGTGCACAGCACCACCGTTTTAGGCGTGGTAACCGGAAAATTCTCGTAATTATTTAGCTCTATGTGCGTTTTCACGATTTGCCCGATAAAAGCCAGTCCCCTGCCCTTTCCGCCCAACGAACCTTCGCCGATTCGGGCAAAATTGGAATATTTATCGAAGCGGTCTTTCTCGAAAACGGCCACCACGCCCGTGTTCTTCATCCGCCGGTACTCAACGATGGCCTGATAAATAAGCTCGCGCGCGTCGTCCATATTGGCATAAGCCGATACGTGTATTTTCTTCAGCATTTCGGCCACGGGAAACATGGCGCGGGTGTAGAAAAACCGCGAAAAATGGTTTCTCGAAAGGTGATAATACAGCGAATCGTCGGGAATCTGACGGATATTCAACTGCAACTCTTTCAGGTTTTTAATCCTGAAAATCTCTTCCTGCGATTTCGGCGCCACAATAATAAAATCGCCGAATCCCAGGTTTTCTTTCACCGCCCGGTGAAGATCCAACGGAAAGGTTTTCGAATTCTTATCGATAAACCGGGCATCTACTTCGGCGGCGTATTTCCGGTTTTCGGACTCCGACGAAGCGTATATAATGGGTATGTATTTATCTTTGCTCCGTATCCATTCTCCCAACTTTTTACCCGCCGTTTTGTCTTTCTGTCCGTTTTGGTTAAAACTCATATCCGAGAGTACGCCCAGCATATTGTCGCCGTATTTCTTGTAAAGGCTCACCGCTTCTTCGTAGTTACGGGCAAGCAAAATTTTGGGACGTCCGCGCATACGCATCATACGCAAGTGGTCGTTGAGCGCTTCTTTGGAAAATTCTTTCGACTCGTTAAGCACATATTTATAGAGCAGCGACAACGCCGAAGAATAAAAACGGACGGAGTCTTCCACCAGCATAATCGTTTGTACGCCAACCGTCCGCACATCGTTTTCCACGTTCATTTTGTCCTCGATCAGCTTGATGATGGCAAGCAGCAGATCGGCATTTCCCAACCAGCTAAAAACATAGTCCATGCCCGAAACATCCTCTTTCTCAAGCACCCGCGTAACCGATTTCGAAAACGGCGTGAGCAGCACGATGGGGATATACGGAAATTTATGCTTGATGACTTTCGCCTGGGCAAAAATTTCGTGGTTGTCCATATTGGGCATGCAAATGATAAGTTCGTAGCGGTTGGAGCGGAGTTCTTCCATGCCCTGCTTCACCGTGCTCACCTGCGTAAAACGCGGCGGATAGCGCAGGTTGAGCGATGTGTATTCGTTGAATATTTGTTCGTCCACCCGCCCGTCGTCTTCCAGAATAAACATATCGTATTGCGAAGCAATGAAGAGCACGTTGTAGATACGCCGGTTCATCAGTTTTACGAACGGGGTATCGCGAAACCGGAAACGGTGCAAATCGTGGGCTTTAATGACGGATGGAGATGTGGATAGGTTCATGTTGGGTGTTGGATGATGGGTGATGAGTGTTTGATGATAGATGATGGATGTTTAATGACAGATGACGGAAACCGATAGTCCGAAGACGGGATTCCCACGTAGAGACGCAACGCTTGCGTCTCAAAAGCGAAATTCCGTAAATCTGATTATCTATGCAAAAACAAAGATAGAAATTTTTCATGGTTTATGACAAGAGCGATTGGTTATTTGTGTTGGAGTAAGACAATAACTTACACTGATGAGCTGAAAGCCAACAGCCATCACCCAGCGCCACCGTAATACAGCGGTGCCTCGGGACCCAACGGCAATCCCAGCAATATCCAGACGATAAGCAGCAATGTCCATACCACGAAAAAGACAATGGAATAAGGCATCATGGTAGCCATAATGGTTCCGATACCCGATTTCTTGTCGTATTTCTGGTAATAAACAATGATCAGGGCAAAGAAACTCATCATGGGAGAAATAATATTGGTAACGCTGTCGCCCACCCGGTAAACGGCCTGCGATAACTCGGGCGAATAACCGAGCAACATAAAAATGGGTATAAACACCGGCCCCAGAATTGCCCACTTGGCCGAAGCGCTTCCCATAAACAGATTCATAAAACCGGCAAAAATAACGAAAACAACCACCAGCGGAATAAGGCCTATGTTGGTATTCTGCAACACTTCGGCTCCGTTTATGGCAAGCAGCAATCCCAGGTTACTCCAGCGGAACCACGCCACAAACTGGGCAGCAAAGAACACCAGAACAAGAAACGATACCAGGCTTTTGAAACTCGTGTTCATCCCGTTGATCAAATCGTTCTGCGTTTTAAATGTTCCCACGGTGTATCCGTAAACGGCTCCCGCACTTGCTGCAACCAAAAACAGCACCGCGATGAATCCGCGCAAAAGCGGCGAATGCAGGATGGTACCGTCCATTCCCCGCAACAAACCGTTTTCGGGAATCAACCCAATGGCAAAAACAATTGCCCAGCCAAGAATTACCAGCCCCGCGCGACGCAATCCTTTCCTTTCCAAAGCCGTAGGCTGAATAATTTCTTCCCGTTCCACGGTTCCGGTGTATTTTCCCAACCGGGGTTCAATCCATTTGGAAGTAACGAATGTTCCGGCAAAAGTGATCACGAACGTAGAAACCGCCATAAAATAATAATTGGCCGTGGGCATTACGTAATATTCGGGGTCGAGAATATGGGCGGCTTCGGTGGATAATCCGGCTAACAACGGGTCGATAGTACCGATGAAGATATTAGCGCTGAATCCTCCGCTCACACCCGCGAAAGCGGCCGACATTCCGGCAATGGGATGACGCCCGAGCGAATGGAAAATAACACCGGCCAACGGTATGATGAGCAGATAGCCCAAATCGGAAGCCATATTGGATAATATTCCCGTGAAAACCACCATAAAAGTGATAGATCGGGGCGGCGCTTTCACCAGCAACGCGTTTATGGAAGCCTTTATCAATCCGCTGCTTTCCGCCACGCCAATGCCAAGCAGCGCAACCATAACAATTCCCAGGGGAGCAAAGCCGGTGTAATTGCCCACCATTTCCAATAGAATGCGATGGATTCCGTCTCGCGACAGTAAATTTAACACTTCAACCGTTTCGCCAGTTGCCGGATGAACTCCCGTCCACCCCAACAATCCGCCGATAGCGGAAAACAACAACGTTATTACCGCAAACAGGCCGAACAATAGCGCCGGATGCGGCAAAGCATTACCTGCCCGTTCTACAAAACCGAAAAAACCTTTTTTGGGCTTCTCTGTATGTACATTCATTATGCAAAGTTATTTTTTGACCTGAAAGGATTTCTACGTTAGGTCACCCAACAGACGAGTTAAAATTAGCAGCCGGCAAAAGGCGCTTCACTTCCGTAGCCGGCTGCATTTTTCGTGGAAAATTTAAAACAGAATTACCACGATGATGAAAAACCGTTGCAAATCTATGAATTTATTTGTTAATCTCAAACACTACTTTCAAAAACTTTGAGATTTTTGTTATCTTTGCTCGCTGTTAAAGCGATTGGCTTTTGGCTTTTAGCTATTAGCTATTCGTTGGAAAATCTGAAAAGCAAAATAAACAACAAAAACAGAATGAATTTCATTGCATTATTTATTGCGCTATGTGCTTTTGGCGCAGTCGCCCAGTCGCCCAGTCACCCAGTCGCCCCATCTCCCACTCCTCCTCCTGTTTACGAAGGGAGAATAATAGAAGATCCCGACATCCCGCCCATTTACACGGGAGGCCCAGCCGAAATGCACCGGTTTATATCCAACACGCTTCGTTATCCTGCCAATGCTTCCGAGCGAAATGTTCAGGGATTAGTAGTGTACACGTTTATCGTTGAAAAAGACGGCACACTGACTAATTTCGACTTGATCCATCGTGCAGATTCATCGCTCGATAAGGAGGCATTGCGCATTTTGCAGGCCATGCCGCCCTGGCGTCCGGCAAAATTCAAAGACGAGATCGTCCGCTCCAAAAGCTACGTTCCGATGTATTTCCGCCTCAACAAAAACGCGAACGCAGTAGCCCGGACAACCACTACCACTCCGGCAGCAACATACGCTAAAACAAATACCGAAATCGCCAATTCCGAAGTGTTTTCCATCGTGGACAAAATGCCGCAATATCCGCACGGCGAAAGAGAACTGGCCGGATTTATCTCACACCAGCTCCGATATCCCAAGGAAGCCCGCCAGCAGGGAATCGAAGGCAGAATACTGTGCTCGTTCATAGTAGCTGCCGACGGCTCCATTTCCAATATTGAAGTGGTGCAGGGGCTGAATCCCCAACTCGACAACGAAGCCATTCGGGTGCTTAGCCTGATGTCTAAATGGATTCCGGGCGAGAACAACGGCGAAAAGGTGAACGTAAAGTGCCTTCTGCCCATAGATTTTTCTATTGATGAGGAACCAATACCAGCGTTGAGTTTGAAGCCGTAACTACGTTTTTAACGATAGAATACAACCCGATAAAAGCGTATTTATCGGGTTTTTTCATTAAATGGATTAAAAAAATCTGACTTATAATCGCTCACATTACATTATTTGTTAATTTTGGAAAATATTCATTCGAAAAATACATTTTTCCCTAAATGAAGAAAGTTTTCATCTTTTTAATCGGTTTGCTGTCTTGTTTTCAATTGTTTCCGCAACAAATTCCGTCGGACTCGCTGGATATAAATATTCACAACAAGAATTTTGTGTACGTCGCCAAAAAGATGAAAGGCTCCATTACACTCGACGGCGTGCTGGAAGAACCCGATTGGCAAACGGCAAACAAAGCAGATAATTTCTTTCTTGTTCAGCCGGTGGATACCGGTTTTCCCAAACAAAAATCGGAAGTGATGCTGGTTTACGATGATAAGGCAATTTATGTGGCGGTCATTTTTCACGATACCATTCCCGGTAAGCGTATATTTGAATCGTTCCGCAGGGATTATGTGTTCAACAACAACGACAACTTCCTTTCCGTTTTCGATACTTTTCGCGATCAAACCAACGGATACACGTTTGAATTCTCGGCTTCGGGAGCCATTTCCGACGGAATCCGTTCGGGTGAGACCAAAAACAGCGAGTGGGACAGCAAAGTGGAACTGAAGTTGAAAAACTATTCCGATAAATGGGTTACGGAAATGAAGATCCCGTTTAAATCCATCCGTTATCCGGCTAACAGCCAGACGTGGTATGCCAATTTCGGCCGATTGGATTTAAAATCGAACGAAAAGTCGGCGTGGGCGCCCGTTCCCCGTCAGTTTCCGCATTCGTCGCTGGCATATACCGGTGTATTGCAGTTTGAAGAGCCTTTGCCTAAGCCAAGAATGAATTTCTCGCTCATCCCTTATCTGTATGGCGGATATCACCGGAACGTTGAAGCAGGTGAAGCAGCAGGTTATCGCAGTGACTTCGGTATGGACGCAAAGATAGGATTATCTACGGCTATGAATTTGGATTTAACCTACAATCCCGATTTCGCTCAAGTAGACGTTGATCAACAGGTTATGAATATCGATCGTTTTGAACTGTTCTATCCCGAAAAACGACAGTTTTTTCTCGAAAACAGCGATTTATTTGCCAATTACGGAAACACAGGGCTCACGCCATTCTTTTCGCGCCGCATCGGACTTGATGCTCCCGTTTTGGGCGGAGCGCGGTTGAGCGGTAAATTGAACAACACACTCCGTCTCGGATTTATGAATATGACTACCGAGAAAACCACCAATCATCTGTCCAGAAACTTTACCGTGTTGTCTTTGCAACAGAAAATCCTTGCCCGCTCCAACATCAGTTTTATGTTCGTCAACAAGGAATATTTGAACAAACCGGACGGTACTTCGCTTTTTAATCGGGTTGCCGCGCTGGATTTCAATTTGGCCAGCAAAAACAACGAGTGGATCGGCAAACTGTTTTATCACCGGTCATTTCAACCGAATAACCCCGATAATCAATACGCACAGGGAACTTCCATAAAATACAGCAAAGGCAATATTCTTGTCAATTTAGATCAAGCGGCAGTTGGTGAAAACTACCTTGCAGAAACAGGTTTCGTTCGTCGAAGAAATTACATTTCTCTAAGCCCCGAGCTGGCATACTTTTTTATTCCAAACAAAAGAGTAACTATTCACGGTCCTTATTCAAAGTTCAAAAACTATACTACTCACAGTTTCGATAAATTAGACCACGAACTGGATTTGGGATATAAGATAGAATTCCGCGACCGTTCTTCAATATCTGCGGGCATGCGCAATTATTACATTAAGTTGATGCGGGATTTCGACCCTACTCACGTAAGCACTAATTTTTTACCGGCCGGAACCGATTATAATTACTCCGATTTCTACACCATATTCACATCCAACAACCGAAAACCGTTTAACGGAATAATTACCTTTGCCAAAGGCGGATTTTTTAACGGCAAATACGATATGGTGGATACAAAGATGGTGTATAGATTCCAGCCCTACGTGAATTTCTCGATGAATGTAACGTACACCAACCTTCGCCTGCCGCAACCTTTTGAACACCATCAATTCTGGCTCATCGGCCCGAAACTGGATGTAACTTTCACAGATAAGTTATTTCTCACCACATTTATGCAATACAACGAACAACTCAACAATACCAACCTGAACATCCGCTTCCAGTGGCGGTACAAACCGGTGTCGGATCTGTTTATTGTTTATACCGATAATTATTATGCCAATACGCGCGAAGTTCGTAATCGGGCGCTGGTGCTGAAGTTGACGTATTGGTGGAATTGAAAAATAATAACGACATGATTAAATATTGGATATCTTTTGTGCTGGCAAGTGCTTTTGCTCTTCAAACTTTCTCGCAAGGAGCTTTAAACGATTCTGTTTCCATTAACATCCACAACAAAGATTTCGTTTATACGGTGAAAAAAATGAAAAGCAGCATCACGCTCGACGGTGTGCTCGACGAACCCGACTGGCAAGCGGCCAATATAGCCGAGAATTTTCGGCTCGTTACGCCTATCGATACGGGATATCCACAACAAAGAACGGAATTAATGCTCACTTATGACGATAAAGCCTTGTATATGGGGGTTATTTTTCACGACACCATCCCCGGTAAACGAATAGCGGAATCTTTCCGCCGGGATTTCGCTTTCGGCAACAACGACAATCTACTCACAGTTTTCGATACTTTCCGCGATCAAACCAACGGATTTTCTTTTGGAGCATCGCCATCGGGAGCAATATGGGACGGGCTGGTATCGGATGGATCCGCCATGAACCTGAACTGGGACAGCAAAGTGGAACTGAAAGTGAGAGATTATCCCGATAAATGGATCATTGAAATGAAAATGCCTTTTAAATCGCTCCGGTATCCATCCAACAGTCAAATTTGGTACGCCAATTTCGGCCGTCTCGATTTGAAGTTGAATGAAAAATCGGCTTGGGCGCCCGTTCCGCGTCAGTTTCCGCACGCTTCGTTAGCCTACACCGGAGTGTTAAAATTCGATGAACCTTTGCCCAAACCAAAAACCAACTTCTCCCTTATCCCTTATCTTTACGGCGGATATCACCGAAACTTCGAAGCGGGAGAAGATGCCGGATACCGGAGAGATTTTGGTTTTGACGCCAAGATAGGTATGGGAACTTCCATGAACTTAGATTTGACGTACAATCCGGATTTTGCTCAGGTGGAAGTAGATCAGCAGGTAATGAATATCGATCGCTTCGAACTTTTTTATCCCGAGAAACGACAGTTTTTTCTTGAAAACAGCGATTTATTTGCCAATTTCGGAGAACCAGGCACCACACCGTTCTTCTCGCGAAGGATCGGCTTGGACGCTCCGGTGCTCGGCGGCGCGCGAGTGAGTGGAAAAATCGGACAAGACTGGCGTATTGGTTTAATGAACATGACCACCGAAAAAACCGATGCCTTCGCAGTTCGAAATTTCACGGTAGTGTCCGCTCAACGAAAAATATTCTCGCGATCCAATTTGGGTTTCATGATGGTAAACAAAGAAACTTTCGGCGAAGGGGCGCAGCGGGTATTCAATCGAGTTGCCGCATTCGATGCCAATCTTGCGTCGCGCGATAATGTGTGGACCGGAAAAGCTTACTACCACCGCTCTTTTCAACCGGGAAATCCCGACAGGCAGTTTGCGCAGGGAGCATCGGCAGTATATAATAACGGTAAATTCAGGATAGAATTGCGGGAAACGGCAGTTGGCGCGAATTACTTGGCCGAAACCGGATTTGTGCGCCGTCGCGATTTCATCTCTTTCCGGCCGGAGATAAGTTATTCATTTGTACCGAATAAAAAAGTAACCGTACACGGGCCTTACGCCAAATACGAAGATTTTTACACAACACAGTTCGATAAGTTGGATCACACATTCGATCTCGGTTATAAAGTGGACTTCCGCGATCGATCGGGTATCTCGGCAGGGATAAAGAATTACCACATCAAGCTGATGCACGATTTCAACCCCACACACACGGGTGACAAGTTTCTGCCGGCCGGAACTCAGTACGATTACACCAATTTCTACATATCGTTCACGTCCAACAACCGGAAACCGCTCAACGGAATGATCACTTACACAAAAGGCGGATTTTTCAACGGACAATACGATATGGTTGATGCCCGAATGGTGTACCGGTTTCAACCTTACGTGAATTTCACGCTCAACGCTACCTACACCAACATGCGCCTTCCCGCGCCGTTCGAACACAAGCATTTCTGGTTGATTGGGCCTAAATTGGATGTAACCTTTTCTCCAACGGTGTATTTAACTACTTTCGTACAATACAACGACCAGTTGAATAATACTAATCTGAACATTCGTTTCCAATGGCGATATAAACCCGTATCGGATCTGTTTATTGTTTATACCGATAATTGTTTCGCCAACACGCGCGAAGTACGCAACCGGGCGCTGGTTCTGAAACTGACGTATTGGTGGAATTGAGAATTCGTTGTTTTCTTACTTGTGTTCGACCCTTCGGGTCGGTTGGGGATGAATGCACCATTTTCCGTGCGTTTCACACACGGCTATTTTAGTTCAATCCCTTCGGGATTTTCAGAAATTAATGGTTCTGAAAGGGGAGTTATGTTTCGTCCCATTTTGTGAATAGAAAACCGTTTCGAAACTCTTTGCTCAACGCCCAATGCTCTTTGCTCTCTTTACCCGCAAACTTCACGAATGGCTTCCGCAACAATGGGAATACCTTTGTTGATGACATCTATATCGGTATTGCAAAACGATACGCGCATGTAATCGTTTTTTACCCCATCGGGATCGAAGGTTTTTCCGGTAACGAAAACCACGCCTTTCTCGATGGCTTTTTTCAAAATAAGTGTGCTGTCGGTTCCTTGGGGT
>CAKTUP010000056.1 GCA_934621705.1 uncultured Petrimonas sp. | reverse complement strand
CCGTCTTTGGTTCCGCCTTGTTGCGAACTGCCTTGTGAAGCGCCGCCTTGCTGGTCAAACGGGTTGCCGCCCATATTGGAGAACGGATCTGCGCCCGGTTGTCCGCCGCCTTGAGCGTTGGCTGCGTTGTACATATCTTGCGATGCAGCCTGGAATGCGGTGTTTACTTCTGCCATGGCAGCATCGATACCCGATACATCCTGCGCTTTGTGCGCTTCTTTCAGTTTTTCGAGAGCAGCTTCGATGGGCGCTTTTTTGTCGGCCGGAATCTTGTCGCCGTATTCTTTCAACTGTTTTTCGGTTTGGAAAATGGTTGAGTCGGCTTGATTCAGTTTGTCGATGCGCTCTTTTTCGCGCTTGTCAGCTTCGGCGTTAACGGCGGCTTCTTCCTTCATGCGCTTGATTTCATCGTCGCTCAATCCCGAAGAGGCTTCGATACGGATTTTTTGTTCTTTTCCGGTTGCCTTGTCTTTTGCCGATACATTAAGTATGCCGTTGGCATCGATATCGAAAGTTACTTCAATTTGTGGTATGCCGCGCGGAGATGGCGGGATTCCGTCGAGGTTGAACACGCCGATTTGCTTGTTGTCGCGCGCCATGGAACGTTCGCCCTGCAATACGTTGATCTGAACCGAAGGCTGATTGTCGCTTGCGGTGGAGAAAGTTTCCGATTTCTTGGTCGGGATGGTGGTGTTGGCATCGATGAGTTTCGTCATCACGCCGCCTAGGGTTTCAATACCCAGCGACAGCGGAGTTACGTCCAACAACAACACGTCTTTTACTTCTCCGGTGAGAACGGCGCCCTGAATGGCTGCGCCAATGGCTACCACTTCGTCGGGATTCACACCTTTGTGCGGCGATTTTCCGAACATCTTTTCAACCAACGCCTGAACGGCCGGAATACGGGTAGAGCCACCCACCAGAATTACTTCGTCGATATCGGAATTGTTCAATCCCGCATCTTTCATTGCCGTTTGGCACGGAGCCATACATTTTTGCAACAAATCGTCGATCAATTGCTCGAATTTCGCGCGGGTAAGCGTTTTTACCAAGTGCTTTGGAATTCCGTTTACCGGCATAATGTACGGCAAATTAATTTCGGTGCTGGTGGTGCTCGAAAGCTCAATCTTTGCCTTTTCGGCAGCTTCTTTCAGGCGTTGCAATGCCATCGGGTCTTTGCGCAAGTCGAGGCCTTCGTCTTTCAAAAACTCTTCGGCCAGCCAGTCGATAATGCGGTGGTCAAAGTCGTCGCCGCCCAAGTGAGTATCACCGTTGGTGGATTTCACTTCGAAAACGCCGTCGCCCAGTTCCAGGATGGAAATATCAAATGTACCGCCACCTAAATCGAAAACGGCAATTTTAGAATCTTTGTGCTGTTTGTCCAAGCCGTAAGCCAAAGCGGCTGCCGTTGGCTCGTTCACGATACGGCGAACAGTTAATCCGGCAATTTCTCCGGCTTCTTTAGTTGCCTGGCGTTGCGCATCGCTAAAATAAGCGGGCACGGTAATAACGGCTTCGTTAACGGTTTGTCCCAGATAATCTTCGGCGGTTTGTTTCATTTTCTGCAAAATGATGGCCGAAATTTCCTGCGGCGAATACAATTGTCCGTTAATGTCAACACGGGGTGTATTGTTATCGCCGCGAACTACTTTGTACGGAACGCGTCCGATTTCTTTCTGCACCTGATCGAATGTTTCTCCCATAAAGGTTTTTATGGAGTAAACCGTGTGCTTGGGGTTAGTAATTGCCTGACGTTTAGCAGGATCTCCAACCTTGCGTTCTCCGTTATCCATAAAAGCAACAACCGATGGGGTGGTGCGTTTTCCTTCGTTGTTAGGAATTACAACCGGCTCGTTACCTTCCATTACGGAAACGCAGGAGTTTGTGGTTCCTAAGTCTATTCCTATTATTTTTCCCATAATTTTATGTATTTTAATTGATTAATTTGCTGTTTTTTTGGGTAGAGACGTAGCATGCTGCGTCTCTACGGTATCATTTTCAAATGTTATGCCAAAAAATGTGATTGATGAATAAACTGACAGATTGTCGCTAATTTTTTTATCGCAGTTTTGATGCGGATATGAAGTTTTTCGCTATCTTTGAAGTGTTTCCGAAAAAAATGAAAATCGAAAGTATTAATCAAAATAATTTAAAAATATTATGTTTACCAAGGACGATTTAGCGTTGCTGCAGGAGAAAAATATTTCGCAGCAGCAAATTGATGCTCAGTTGAATTATTTCAAAAGCGGATTTCCTTTTCTGAATATCGTGAATGCGGCATCGGTTGAAAAAGGGATTTTACGCGTGTCGGAGGCCGATGAGAAGGAATATCTGACGGCCTGGCAGGATTTCCTGAAAACCGATAAGCAGGTAACCAAATTTGTTCCCGCATCGGGAGCGGCCAGCCGGATGTTTAAAGATTTGTTTGCTTTTGTTGATGCCGGTTACGACGCGCCGGAAACCAAGTTTGAAAAAACATTTTTCGATAATATCGAGAAATTCGCTTTTTACGATGCGCTGAACGAAGCCTGCAAGAAAAACTTCGGGAAAACAATATCGGAGCTGACTGAAGCGAGTAATTATAAAGCGGTGGTGAGAGCGTTGCTTTCTATCGACGGATTAAATTACGGAAACCTGCCCAAAGGGTTGCTTTTGTTTCACAGTTACGAAGAAGGAAACAGAACGCCCGTGGGCGAGCATATGACGGAAGGAACGTTGTACGCGAAAGATAAAAACGGCGAGGTAAACCTTCATTTCACGGTTTCGGAAGAACACAAGGAATTATTCGAATTGCTGGTTGCCGCCCGAAAATTGGGTTACGAATTGAAACTCGATGCCAAATTCAAGGTGTCATACAGCGTTCAGAAACCGAGTACCGATACCCTTGCGGTGGATATGGAAAATAATCCGTTTCGCGAAGACGACGGCTCGTTGCTTTTCCGCCCGGGAGGACACGGCGCGCTTATCGAAAACCTGAACGATATTGATTCCGATATTATTTTTATCAAAAATATCGACAATGTGGTTCCCGACCGGTTGAAAAATGACGAAGCACGCTACAAACAACTGCTTGCCGGTGTGTTGGTGAAAATGCAGCAACGTGCGTTTGGTTATCTCCAGGAATTGACATCGGGAGAATGTAGCAGCGATAAATTGCAGGAAATCCTGAAGTTTACCGAAAAAGAACTTTGTATTGTTCCGAACAAATCTTTCGCCGACGACGAGGAGCTGAAAAACTACCTGATTGCCAAACTCGACCGTCCTTTCCGCGTATGCGGCATGGTGAAAAACGTGGGCGAACCGGGCGGCGGTCCGTTTATCGCTGAAAATCCTGACGGAACAGCTTCGTTGCAAATTCTGGAAAGTTCACAAATTGACAAAAACGATACAAAAGCGGTGGATGCTTTCAAGCACGGTTCGCATTTCAATCCGGTGGATTTGGTTTGTGGCGTGAAATGCTATAAAAACAACAAGTTCGATTTAACTAAATTCGTGGACAAGAACACCGGTTTTATTTCGCAGAAATCCAAGAGTGGAAAAGACCTGAAAGCACTGGAACTTCCCGGCCTTTGGAACGGCGCCATGAGCGACTGGAATACCATTTTCGTGGAAGTGCCCATCAGCACGTTCAATCCGGTGAAAACGGTGAATGATTTGTTGCGGGAAGAACACCAGTGAGAATTTACGAATTACGATTTTGGATTTACGATTTCGGATTTGGTGAATTTAAAAAAAACGGGGTGCGTTAGATGAATCGCGCCCCGTTTATATTTTTGAATGTTTCTTAATTATCCAAGCTAAAAAGTTTAATTTTTCTCGTTTAGTATTATTTAACCAGATGTTTTAATCATTTGTTTAAACTTTTTGTAGCTTTGAGCCATCTAACCAATTACCAAATCTTTATAACTTAAAAAGTTGAGAAAATATGAAAAAATCAGTACTGTTCTTCTGCTTACTGTCTGTATTTTCGGTAAATATGGCAGCGCAAAAAGTGATTGTTCAGGTATCGGGCATTAAAGAAACAACCGGAAATGTGCTGGTTGGCGTTTACAACGATGCTGCGGCGTTTGCCAAAGTGGGAAGCGAAATAAAACTAATGTCTGTTCCGGCTCATTCCGAAACCGTGGATGTGGAAATTCCCGGATTGAAAGACGATGAATATGCTTTTACCGTTCTTCACGACAAAAACGGCAACGGAAAGTGTGATTTCAATCTGCTGGGAATTCCCAAAGAAAGCTTTGGTTTCTCCAACAACGTGAAACCGAAGTTGAAGACACCATCGTATCATGACGTAAAAGTGAATGTGGCGGATGGGATGATAATTAGGATTAAGTTACTCACATTTTGAGAGATAAATCTCTTCTTTGGCTGTTTCTTATTTAGAACAAGAAAAAATTAATATGCAGGATGAATCTTTTTTGATTTATCCTGCATTTTTTTGTTCATTTGTATAATTTTCAGGATTTTATATGAAAACTCTTTCATAGGTTTATGTTGAATAAAATTATTCGATTTAGTGTCAAGCATAAGCTGATTATCATACTTTTCACCATTACCATTGCCGGTTTCGGAACGTTCGCTTTGCTTAATCTTTCGGTAGGTGCCGTTCCCGATATCACGAATAATCAGGTGCAGGTGATAACCACGTCAACCAGCCTGGCAACGCAGGATGTGGAGCAATATATCACTATGCCGGTGGAGCTGGCGATGGCCAATCTGCCCGGCGTGCAAGAGATCCGTTCCGTATCGAAATTCGGTTTGTCGGTGGTTACTATTGTTTTCGATGAAAAATTGGGAACTTATCTGCCCAGGCAGCTTATTGCCGAAAAAATATCGGAAGCATCCGAAAATATTCCGCAGGGTTTTGGTACGCCGATGATGGGCCCGGTAACTACCGGATTAGGCGAAATTTACCAATACATTCTCGACGAAAAACCGGGCTACGAAAACCGATATTCCACCACCGATTTGCGCACCATTCAAGACTGGATCGTGAAAAGGCAATTATCGGGAATTCCCGGTGTGGTGGAAATAAATACGTGGGGCGGTTTTCTGAAACAATACGAAATTGCCGTCAATCCGGAGTTGATCCGCAGCCAGGGAATTACATTGATGGAAATTTTCGATGCCATCGATAACAACAACAACATAACCGGCGGCTCTTACATCGAAAAAAACAACCAAAGCTACTTTATCCGCGGCGACGGGGCGATAAAATCGCTGGACGATATCCGCAACATCGTGGTTAAGAACCGCAACGGAGTTCCCTTGCTAATCGGCGATATTGCCGCGGTGCAGTTTGGGCACGCGAATCGCTTTGGCGCGATCACCGCAAACGGCCAGGGCGAAAAAGTGATGGGGCAGATTATGATGCTCAAGAACGCCGACTCGAAGAAAGTGATCAAAGCCGTGCACGAACGGGTGGCAGAAGTGCAAAAGTCTCTTCCCGAAGGGATATTCATTAATCCGATTGTTGACCGAAGCGAACTTATCGGCCGTACCACGATGACCGTTTTCGAAAACCTGCTTTTCGGCTGTATCATTGTAATTCTGGTGGTGCTGGCCATTCTCGGAAACCTGCGCACGGCAATGATCATCGCATCCATTATTCCTTTGTCGTTGTTGTTCACGTTGTCGTTGATGTATATTTTCGGCATCGATGCCAACCTGATGAGCCTGGGCGCGCTCGACTTTGGCATCATCATTGACGGCGGAGTGATCGTGGCCGAATTTATCGCGCTCAATCTCAACAACCATTATGCCGATGCCAAAAGGCTTCACGGGCAGGAAAGGAAGAATTACATCGATGAAATCACCATAAAAGGAGCGTCAAAAATGATGAATTCCGCCATTTTCGGGCAAATCATCATCCTGATTGTTTTTATTCCCATTATATCGCTCACGGGCGTGGAAGGCAAAATGTTCCGCCCGATGGCGCTTACGTTTTGTTTCGCCGTAATAGGCGCTTCCCTGCTGGGAATGACGTGGTTGCCCGTTGCGTCCGCGCTGTTTATGAAGCCGAAGGAAAACGGCGAAAAAAACGTGTCGAAAGTGATGAAATTAGCTTATAAAACCTACAAACCGTCCATTGAATGGGCGTGCCGACACAAAAAGATAGTGGTTATCGGTGCGCTGGCTATGCTGGTGGGCGCATTGCTCATTTTCAACCGATTGGGCGCGGAGTTTACGCCCACGCTGGATGAAGGCGATTTTGTGATCCAACCCGTGTTGAAAACCGGAACATCGCTGAAAAAAACCATCGAAATGACCACACAAATGGAAGCCATTTTGAAGAAGGAATTCGTGGAGGTCGATCAGGTGGTGAGCCGCATCGGCGCCGCCGAAGTACCTACCGATCCGATGTCGATGGAAGAAATTGATATGATCATCAAACTTCGTCCGAAAAAAGAGTGGAAAAATGCCAAAAGCAAAGAAGAACTTGCCGATAAGTTCAAGGAAGCGCTTTCGGTTTTTCCAGGAATAGAATACGAATTTACGCAGCCTATCGAAATGCGTTTCAACGAGTTGGTTACCGGCGTGCGGTCGGATATCGCCGTGAAAATATTTGGCGAAGATTTGGATTATTTAGCTGAAAAGGCCAATGAAATTGCCGCGCAAGCCCGCACCGTGCCGGGCGCTGCTGATGTTATCGTGGAAAAAACCGTGGGACTGCCGCAAATGCGTGTAACGTATAACCGCGACAAACTGGCGTATTACGGCGTTTCCATTGCGTCGCTCAATCAATACCTGTCGATGGCGTTCGGCGGACAAATTTCGGGAACGGTTTTCGAGCAGGAACGCAGTTTCGATCTGGTGGTTCGTTTTCTGGAAGATTTCCGGCAGGATATCGATAACATCCGGCAAATGTATGTGAACTTACCCGATGGAAATCAGGTGCGGCTGAGCGAGTTGGCTCAAATTGAATATTCATCGGGGCCGGCAAAAATTTCGCGCGACAACACGCAACGCCGCGTGGTGGTGAGCGTGAATGTGCGCAACCGCGATTTGCAGTCGGTGGTACAGGATATTCAGCAAAAAGTAGGGGATAACGTAAGCTTGCAATCGGGATATTACGTGGAGTACGGCGGCCAGTATCAGAATCTCAAGAATGCGTCTACCCGGTTGATGATCATTGTCCCCATAGCGCTTGCGCTTATATTTTTGCTGTTGAATTTCGCTTTCAATTCGTTGAAGGAAACGATCATTATTTTCTCGGCCATTCCGCTTTCCATCGTGGGAGGCGTATTGCTGCTGTGGATAAGGGGAATGCCGTTCAGCATTTCGGCCGGAGTAGGGTTTATTGCACTGTTCGGCGTTGCCGTGCTCAACGGCATCGTTTTAATTGAACATTTTAAAGAATTACGCCACAAAAACGGAGGGGTAAATATGCACGATATAATTGTACAGGGTTCGGTGGACAGGCTTCGCCCGGTAATTCTCACTGCTGCCGCTGCGGCAATGGGTTTCCTGCCGATGGCGGTTTCCACTTCTGCCGGAGCCGAGGTTCAGCGGCCGCTGGCAACGGTGGTTATAGGCGGTTTGGTGACTTCCACTTTCCTGACGATGATCGTCTTACCGTTGCTTTACGGCTATTTTATGGATGACAATCGATGGCGAAAAAAATCGCGTTCGGGAAAAAGAATGCTGCCGAAAGTGAAGTTTTGGTTTGTTCCAATGTTGATGACGATCTCTGTTACCGCTGTTTCGCAAACGCGTGAGCTTTCGCTGGATGACGCCATTGCTGCCGGAATAGCCAATAATCGGCAACTGAAAACTTACGAGTTGCAGATAGAGCGAAGCAAAGCGTTCGTCCCCGCCGCATTCAATATCGGAAAAACCGGCGTGTATTACGGCACCGATGCCAACAACATTGCCGAAAACAATTATCCGTTGTACGTTATCGGAGCATCGCAGGAAATAAATTTTCCTACCGTTTACGCGGCGCAGCACAAAGCTAACAAAGCAGGGGTTTCGGTTTCGCAGGCGACTTACGAACTTGAATTGCAAAGGCTCAAAAAGAACATCACGCAGGCGTATTATCGGGTGGTGTACCTGCAAAACAAGCAGCAGCACTACGATTACATTGCCGGAATTTACCGGAAGTTTTCGCAATCGGCCGATGCGCAATACAAGCAAGGCGAAATTGCGTACCTGGAAAAACTGAATGCAACCGCCAAACAGCAACAGATCGATATTCAACAGAAACAGGCTGCTTCGGATTTGCAAATCGCTTACCGGCAATTGAATCTGCTGCTGCAATCGCCGGAAGATAATTCTGTTCCTTTTCAACCATTGGAGCCTGTTTTGTTGAACGAAAATACTTACAATAATGCCGGATTAAGACTGGCGGACGAGCAGCTTCGGTATGAAAACGCGTTATTGGGCGTGGAGAAAAACTTGTGGCTGCCCAATATCAATGTCGAGGTTTTCAACGGCACAAACCGATATGCGAACGCGAAAAATTACTGGGGATGGCAGGTGGGAGTTTCCATTCCGCTTTTCTTTGGAGAGCAGCGAGCCAGGGTTGCTTCGCAAAAATACAGCGTTATGATGGCCGATTATTCCAAACAGCAATACCAGATGCGGTATAATTCCACGGACGACCAACTGCGAAACGAACTTGTGAAATACCGGCAGAATATCGATTATTACCAGACGTCGGGAAAACAGATCAGCGATGAACTGATAAAGTTTGCCACATCGAGCTACGAAGTGGGCGAAATCGATTTTTTCCGGTACATTCAGAGCCTGGAAAATGCCACGCAACTGCGATTGGATTATTTGGACAACCTGGCAAAATACAACGAAACAGTGATAGCGTTTAATTATTTGACGGTGGAATAACGGGAGACGATGGCTTTGCCTTCGTTTTAAATATTTAAAAAACAGAGAAAATGCGATTATATTTTCAATTCTTTTTAGGAGTTTTATTGGTTGCAACCCTTTTTAGTTGCCACAACAAAAAATCGGATGATGAAACCGGACTTTCTGCCGAAGATTCGGCATTGGTGGTAATTTCCAACCGCCAGTTCGAAGCGATGCAGATGGAGTTCGGCGCTTTGCGTGAAACGCAGTTCAGCGAGAGTGTGAAAGTGAACGGGCACGTGATTTCATCGGTGAAAGGGCAGGCGCAGGTTACGAGCCGGATTTCGGGAACCATTAGAAACATTTCGCGGGAACTGGGCGATTTTATTCCCGCCGGAGGCGTGCTTTGCACCATCGAAAGCAACGATTTTATCGTGTTGCAGCAGGATTTTGCCACCGTAAGTAATCAGTTCAACGAAGCCCGAAACACATACGAGCGGTTGCAATCACTGTATCGCGACAGCATTTCGTCGCGAAAGGACTTCATTGCTGCCGAAAGTTCCTATAAAAGCCTTTCGGCTCAATACAACGGTATGAAACAGCGGTTGAGTTTACTTAATGTGAATCCGACGCAAATAGAGAATGGAAATTTTTACCCAACGCTGGAAGTTCGTTCGCCCATCGGCGGTTTTATCACGCAAATTAATTGTATGATAGGCGAATACGTTACTCCCGAAAAAATGCTGATGACGATTGTGAATACCAATCAGCTGTATCTCCAACTCGATGTTTATGAGAAAGATATCGCACAACTGGCTGTCGGGCAAAACGTACAGTTTTACAACCCCAACAATCCGTCGGAAAAATTCACAGCGAAGCTGACAAAGATCGGAAAAGCCATCGATCCCGAAAAGAAAACCATCTTGTGTACGGCACAAATTGACCCCACGAGTGTTAATTTCGTGAACAATATGTACATCGAGGCCGATGTAAGCGTAAAGGAATATACCGCAAAAGGGCTCCCCGAAGATGCCCTCGAAACATCTCCCGACGGAACGTACCGGATTTACCTGCTCGAAAAAAAATCGGGAGAAAACATTTATCTCAACCCCGTTTCCGTAACAACCGGATTGAAATCCAACGATTTGGTGGAAATAAAAACACCCCTTCCGGCGCAGGAAATTCTGCTGAAAGGAGTGTATCGTTTGCCGGCAGCGGAATGACTAAGATTTCCCTACCACGTAAAACGGCTGAGTATAAATGGTTCCGCCTCCGCCCTCAATTTCGGCACGAATGAATTTGGCCGATTCAGGAACCTGTTTTGTGTTTACGCTGTTTCCTTCGTGAAAAACAACCGATGTGCCCTGTTCAGGGTCGAACGTGATCCAACGAACGGTTTTTACAATTTCTGCGTTATCAAATTGCAGTTCGATTTTGTTGTTTCTTGGGGGTGCATATCCGTCAGACCGGTAATCGGTCAGACGGGGCGGGAGACGGGGGAGGTGTTTTTATGCGCAAGGCGGTGTAAAACCGCCGTGCGTGGCAGGGGTGCGTTAGAGCCGTTGCTAAGACACCGTTAGAGCAGGCTCTAAGACATCGTTAGAGTAGGCTCTAACGCACCTTGGAGATTTTAGGCAATGATGACCGGAATATCCAATTGCACAGACCGGGGTTGTTTGAGTGTGGTACCCCCGCCGCTGTACTGCGTGGTTACCGCCAATTCATACTCGCCCTCCGCCAGCGATGCGGGAACCAGAATGAGCAGGCGAGAGGGTTCGTTGAGCACAATATCTGCCGCATCCAGTTTGGTCTCGGCTTTGGTGTCGATGTTGCGGAAAACGATGCCGTTGGAGGTATTTTCGCCTGCAATTTTAAGGTAAGCTCCTTTGAGTTCGGCATTGCGCCCGCGGGTGAGCGTGCCGTCGGTTTTGCCCGTGGTATTGTCGGTAATGCCGAAGATGGCAATCGGTTCGCTCTGCTCGCCCAAAATGGTTACCGTGGTTTCGGCTACGGCCTTGCGCAAATCGTTGCCCTGATTCATAGCCACGTACACGCTGTGTTTTTGGGGATTCCACGTGCGGTCGTAAAATACGCCGCGGATAACCGGGCGCATATACACCAGCCCGGTGTTCACGTTGTTACCCTGCAATACTTTTTCCGCGACCTTACGGTTGTAGCGGGTAATGATGTCAACTGCCGTTTCCGGACGGATTTCCATCCCTTCTTTTTGCAATTCTTTCACTATGTCGGCGTTGTTTAAGCTGCCTTGCGTTTGCGGAACAGCCACGTAATCGCTCTTGTCCTCGGTTAAGGGGTTGGGACGTAACCACGCGTTTAACTTTGTCATACTACTTTGTTTTTTTAGGTGAGTAAATTAAGTTGTTGTTTTTAAGGGTGGGGCAGGGAGTTTTATCCCTGCCTTTATGCCCTTAGTTGAAATTTCAATACTGTTTATCAATCTGTTATTGGGGTAACTCCCGATTTGGAGCATTACCTCCTATTTTTGTATTTCCAAGTATTTGAATATTTTTTAAATTTGGCATATTCTTTATAAACTCTATACCTTTTACATCGTTACAATCTATAATTTCTATATGTTCAAGTTTTGACAAAAATTTAATAATGTCATAATCATAAACATTAGGGCAAATGTCAAAGATAATATCAGTAAGCATACTTAAGTTTTCAAGATTTTGAATATCTTTTAATTTAACGCAATTGCCTAATAAAAGATACGATAAATTACTCAACTTTTCGATACCTTTTAAACTCTTAATAGATGATGTCTTAATTTCTAATGACTTCAAATTTCTTATTATACTAATAGGAACTAAGCTGCTGTTCATATAATTAACAAGACAGAGCGAACGGAGAGATTCACACAATTCTAATCCGAAAATATCTCCTTTATCCCACAGCACTGTAAAATCCTCAAGTTTAGACAATTTGCTTAAATTAATAGCCGAAGAGCTGGTAACTGAAATAGTTAATATTTTTAATCTTGTTAGATTGTCTAAAAAACCAAAATCTATATTACCCTTACCTACAATTTCAAGTGATTCGAGAAAATCATATTCAGATAAGAAGTCTAAATTTAAAAGATTCTCCCACCTAGTATTTATTTTTAAGCCACTTAGGTGTCGCTCATTTATGGTGGTTTCTATGAAGTTCCTATCATAAAAGTTCCTATAAATAAGATTATTGCCAAAAGGACTTATCTCAATAGTTTCTTTCATTACTTAGGTAAATCATATTTCTTTATTACATCATTAATCATTTTCTCATCCGCTCGCGCGCTTTTGTAAAGCGTGTGTCGCGTACGCGAATTTTATTTTGTCTTCGACACACACCGATTACAAATCGGCGCGAGCGAGGGCCATCATCGGTGCGGTAGTTCACATCGGCAATGGCGCTTAGTTGTTGCGTGTTGGCGTAGTTGTACGCCAACTCGTAACCGGCTCGCAACGTTCCGCTAAATTGCACGTCTTTTTGTTCTATGTGTTGTTTTTTGCTCACAATATTGTGCAGGTTGTCATACGCCATTTCTAACGCATAACCCGCTGTTTTTGTTCTCGCTTCGGGGTAAGTTCCGTTGGCGGAAGTTAAACGCAGTATTGTTTTTGCACTTTCTCAATTTATCCGAAATTATGTTCTGCAGCACGCCAACGTTTTCTGGCTTGCGGTTTCAACGCTTTTGCTGAATAAACTGTAACGCTTTTCCACACAATATTTAGTCTAATTGTCCGTTTACT
>CAKTUP010000055.1 GCA_934621705.1 uncultured Petrimonas sp. | reverse complement strand
ATAAACCGTTTGTATTTTAAAATTTTAGGCGTATCTTTGCCACCCGAAAACTTTTAAAATAATTTTACAAACAAGTTTTATGTATTTAGATTCTGAAAAAAAGAAAGAAATCTTTGCAAAGCACGGAAAGTCTAACACTGATACTGGCTCACCTGAAGCGCAGATAGCATTGTTTTCATACCGTATTTCGCATTTGACTGAACACTTGAAGTCAAACAAAAAAGATTATAACACGGAGCGTTCATTGAAAATTTTAGTTGGTAAACGTCGTCGTTTACTCGATTACCTGGTTGAGAAAGATATCGAAAGATACAGAGCAATCGTTAAGGAATTAGGTTTGAGGAAATAAAATTTTCTGAAGAAAAAACTAAAGGGAGAGTAAATGCTGAAAATATTTATTCTCCCTTTTTCTTTGTTGTCAGGCGGTTAAGATGACGATGGAGAACTTAAACAAAGAAAATTGTAAAATATGTTATAAAACATATATTTTTATTTTGCCCGATTGAAAAAAGTGGCTTATCTTTGCAGCGATAACCTAAAACAATCTTTTTTACCTTAGTGCTGATAACAAGATAAACCAAAGACAAAAGAGGTCATTCCGTTCGGGGTGACCTTTTTTTTATTCCATCATAAAGCCGATCAGTGGCTGTTTTTCAGGAAAAATGCGGCTGTAATCGTTCGATAATTCAGCGGTTTTGTATCCAAGAAGCACTTGCGTCAACGCATCGATTTCTACGTTGAATTGAGCCGATATCTCATTTCCTTTTTTTGAAACTTTTCCGTTTTCCATGACAAAAATAGCGTTATTTTTCTCGATAAAAGGATCTGAGATTTTTACAGAAATTTTTGTTTCGGAATTTTTTTTTGCAAAAATCATCAATAGTTTTTCCGCGTCAATAACGCGCGCCATACCGATGAGGCTTTTTTTAACCGGAAAATCAAACAGCGTAGCTTCTTCCGCAATTGCCCGAAAATCGTCGAACGATTTTTGCACCGTCATATCTTGATTTCGAAAAAAAGAATCGAAAGTTGAGTAAGCAGTTTCAGGATTTTCCGATTCGGAAACGATTTGGTGCAAATCGGGAAGTGCCGTTCCGGCATCAAAAGTTTGCGTGAAGCCAAACGGACGATAAAAATTCATTACCCCCGCGTCCTGCGGAACTAAAATGGCGAGTGGGATATCTTTTTCGACCATTATATCGAACGCTTTTTTTATCAATTCGCCCATAAAACCTTTTCGCCGGGCTTCGGGCAGAGTGCATAATCCCGAAAAATAAGCGATGGGAATTTCCGAGCCGTGGAACGAAAAATTAAACGGAAGCATTTGCAATGAAGAGACGGCTTTTCCGTTGTCGAAATAAATCAACGTATTTTCGTTGCGGTATTTCTCCCGAAAATATATTTCCATATACTCATCGGAATCGTCGAAAACGGTTTTCCACATATCGTAAACCAGCGGTTTTGTTGTATGATCGGCGAATTTTATCATGTTCGGTTGTGAAATTTGCTTAGACGGTGCATGCGCTGTCTCTACTTGAGCCGCGCGTTATACTTTTCCAATAAAATATCGGGATGATACGAAAGCTTGGCGTTTCGCAAATTCTCAATTCCCATGTCTTCTTCTCGATTTACATACGTGAAATCTACGGCTTCATTCTCAATAAATTGCTGATTGATAATATTGTATGCACCATGAATGGTGGTGAACGCTTTTTCTACGTGAACGATAAAAGTGTCGTCCGTGAGCCGTTCACCGATGGAAAAAGCGGCAATTTCGTTGTTCACGCAAATCAATCCGCCTTTCAGATCGAGGTACTCGAAATTTTCGAGCATCAACGTGGTTGCAAAATCGTCATAAGCAAGGGATGGGTCTTTCTCTTCTTTGTTAATCTCCATCCACTTGTCCAGCATCTGCTGGCATTCTTTCACCAGCGCCGGATTTCCGGTGAGTGTGTGGTATTTCCACTCGTTTTCGCGTTTAAACCGGTTGATGTGGTTGCGTTTGCTTTGCAGCTTTTTCCCCTTGAGGTGAATAAGTTTTTCCGTTGTGTAAATATAATCCGACACACTCAGGTTTAGCTTATAATCGAAAACACCGGGCATAACGGCTTCAATTTCGTCAATCATTTTCTGCGTCAACCCTCTGATTTGGAAAATGGTATCGAATTGCTTGTGGTCGTTGAAAAGGATTTCGACGGCATCTTTTATATTTCCCGTTCCGATGGGTTTCAAATACGAATTTCGGTTGTTGTTGTCCTTAAACCGGATAAAAAGCCATTCTTTGGTGGTTGCGAATTGCGTGTCGAATTTCTTGCCCCAACTGTATAAGTTGGTGAAACAGAGGTCGGATGCCCGATAATTTTGTTGAGCAAGAAACGAATTGATAATGTTTTTGTCTTTTAACTCGATGGATTTGAATGATAGCATAAAATCGGCTGCTTTCTTTGTGATTATGGAGTGAGAACAATTTTTTGTATGAAAAGTTTAACAAAAGACGGAATGAGAGCCTCATTCCGTCAAAAATATACGCGTTTCTTGTATTAAAACTTCTTGAATCCTACAATTTCTCTGACGGCGCTAATTGTTTTCGATGCACTTTCGCGCGCTTTTTCGGCTCCTTCCCGGGCAACTTTCCGCAAATAAGCATCGTCTTTTTCGATTTCCAGAATTCGCTCGCGAATGGGCGAAGTTACTCTGATAATATCTTCGGCCAGTTGCTTTTTCATATCGCCGTAGCGGATTTCGCACGAGTTCCACTTATCTTCGTAGTGCTGAAGCACATCGGGAGCGGAAACCACACGCATAATAGTAAACAGGTTTTCGATATAATCGGGTTTAGCGGAATTTGGCGCTGCTGGCCCGGCATCGGTGAGTGCGCGTTTTACCTTTTTTTCGATTTCTTTGGGAGAATCCGCCAGATAAATGGCATTTCCTTCCGATTTTCCCATTTTCCCGCTTCCGTCCAGTCCGGGAATTTTAATCAACTCTTCACCAAAATTATACGCCACGGGTTCTTTAAAATATTCCACACCGTAGAAATTGTTGAAACGACGGGCGAATTTGCGTGTCATTTCCAAATGCTGCTCCTGGTCTTTTCCCACGGGAACTTTATCGGCGTTGTGGATAAGAATATCGGCCGCCATCAACGTGGGGTAGGTGAGCAGGCCGGCGTTCACGTTTTCGGGTTGTTTGCGCGCTTTTTCCTTGAACGATGCGGTTTTTGAGAGTTCGCCCAAATAAGCGTGCATATTCAGGTAAAGATAAAGTTCGATGGTTTCCCTCAAATCGCTTTGAATGTAGATAACCGATTTTTCAGGATCGATGCCTGCCGCCAGATAATCCACCAACACGTTTTTTACGTTCTCGTGCAGCATTTTCGGATCGGGATGCGTGGTAAGCGAGTGTATATCGGCAATAAAGAAATAGCAATTGTTTTCGTTCTGCATTCGGATGAAATTGCGCAACGCTCCAAAATAATTTCCTAAATGCAGGTTTCCGGTTGAGCGGATTCCACTGAGTACTGTGTCCATATTTTTTGTTTTTTTCGAAATGCAAAGGTAATAAATATTTGGGATTTGGGATTTGGGATTTGGAAAATTGGTGGTAGCGAATCCGCCATCTTTTCCCCAAATTTATTTTGATGAGGACTCGATACGTCAATGTCCTCTTTTTTTCTTAAATTTGCAACTCCCAAACAAATCTAACAACAAATTCAATAGTTACAATGAGAAAATCTATTCTACTTTTTGCAATGACATTTATAGGGTTATCGGCTTTCAGCCAGCAGGTTGAGCGAGGCATTTCCATCATTCCCGAACCGGTTTCGGTAGTTAAAAAAGGCGGACATTACGTGTTGCCAAACGAAATAACCGTTTCCATTCCGGCCGGAAACGAAATGAAATTCGTGTCCGAGGTTTTAACGAAAAAACTTTCTACCGCTCCCGGCAAAAAAGTACAGATCAGGAACAACGCAGCCAATGCAAACATAGTGTTGGTGTTGAACGCTAAAACGGATCCGAAAATTGGCGATGAGGGTTACACCTTATCAGTAACTTCGGGCAAAGTGAGCATTAACGCCAATAAGCCGGCCGGTTTGCTGTATGGCGTTCAAACGTTGCTGCAACTTCTGCCGCCTCAAATCGAAAGCGATAAATTAGAAAAAAACGTTTCGTGGCAGGTTCCACAAGTGGAAATCACCGATTATCCCCGTGTGGGATGGCGTGGCCTGATGCTGGATGTATCGCGCCATTTTTTCACCGTTGATGAAGTGAAACAATACATCGACGATATGATGAAATATAAGTTCAACATATTTCACTGGCATCTCACCGATGATGAAGGTTGGCGCATCGAAATAAAAAGTTTGCCCAAACTCACGGAGGTGGGCGCGTGGCGTCAGGAACAAATCGGTTGGTTCGGCAGTTTCTCGCAACCCGATCCCGATGCTCCGAAAAATTACGGCGGATTTTACACGCAGGAACAGATAAAAGACATCGTTCAATACGCCAAAGACCGCAATATTCAGATAATGCCCGAAATTGATGTTCCCGGACACAGTTCGGCCATTCTTGCGGCTTATCCCGAACTGGCTTGCTTCCCCGAAACCAACGACAAATTTGTTCGCACCGGCGCACCTTTCCTCGATTGGAATACGGGTGGACGTCCGGCTGCCATGTTCGAAAACACGCTTTGCCCGTCCAACGAAAAAGTGTATGAGTTTCTGGATAAAGTGATGACCGAAGTGGCCGCACTTTTCCCGTTTGAGTATATTCATACCGGTGGCGATGAAGCGCCGTACACTTTCTGGGAAAAGAGCGATGCGGTTAAGCAACTGATGCAGCGCGAAAAACTTGATAATATGGCTGCCGTGCAATCTTATTTCGGTAAACGATTGGAACAAATTATCTTATCGAAAAACAAGAAAATGATGGGCTGGGACGAGATTCTGGAAGGCGGCATCACGCCCACAACCGGATTGATGAGCTGGCGCGGAGTGAATTACGGAATTGAAGCGTCGAAATCGGGGCACTATGTGGTAATGAGTCCGACAAATTATGTGTATATCGATTATATGCAGGGCGATATTACGACCGAACCGCGCGTGTATGCTTCCCTCCGCTTAAATCAAACATACAAATTCGATCCGATTCCCGAAGGAGCCGATGCCAAATACATTTTGGGCGGTCAGGCAAATCTTTGGACGGAACAGATTTACAACTTACGTCAGGCGGAATATATGACCTGGCCGCGCGGATTTGCCGTGGCAGAATCGGTTTGGTCGCCCAAAGAGAAAAAAGACTGGGACAAATTCGTATCGAAAACAGAAGACCATTTTGCTCGTTTCGATTACGCGAAAACCAAGTATTCGCCCGCCATTTACGACCCCATTGTAAAGGTAACGCGCGAAGGCGAACAATATTTCGTTGAACTCACACCCGAAATCAACGGATTGGATATTTACACCAGTTTCGACAGTTCAACGCCGGATAATTTCTATCCCAAATACACCAAAGCGCAGCTTATTCCCAAAGATGCCGATATGATGCGCATCATTACGTATCGGGGTGACAAGTCGATAGGACGCTTATTGAGCATTCCGGTGGAAGATTTAAAGAAAAGAGTGAGGTAGAAGTTTGCTGTAAAAAAGCGAATTAACAGTAGATCGTTGTAATTTCTCTGTTAATTTGTTACTTTTGTCAACACTTTAAGATAGAAAGATTATGGACACTTTGCAAATTGACTCCGAACTCCTACGTCGAGCCGAACGGCAAGCCCGTGAACAAAACATCAATCTGAATCAGATGGTTGAGTCTTACATACGTCGTTTTGTTCAAAAAACCGACGATGAAAAGACATCCGAAAGTGTTAAGATAACTCCTTTTATTGAGCGTTTAGGAATTGAACTTGACTTGCCGACGGATTTTGATGAAAAAGATGCATATCGTAAATATCTGGATAAGAAGTATCAATGAAACAGAGAATTTTTATTGATACGAACGTAATGGTAGATTTACTCGCAAAGCGAGAACCTTTCTACGAAGCAGCTAAACAGTTGTTCTCACTTATCGATACCGGTAAGTATGTTGGAGTTGTTGCCCCAATTTCGTTCTCTACTGCCGCTTATTTATTGGGTCGAAAGTTGAGTTATGAAAGATTGTCGCAGCTATTGCGTGAATTTGCTTCAATCGTGGAAATTGCGGCCATCGACGAGCGAATTGTCCGTAAAAGCCTCGCTACAACTTCACGTTTTCGCGATATTGAAGATGCTATTCAGCATTATGCCGCTGTACAATCTGGATGCGATTGTATAATCACTCGCAACATAAAGGATTTCCAAAACGCCGACATTGCAGTATATTCTCCAGTTGATTTTTTGGAACTTGTATGATTTTCACCAAAAGTAGTACGAAAGTACGCGAAAGTTACGGCCAACCCGTAATGTTTGAATGATTAATTTGCATAATAAAAAGTAAATCATTACCTTTGCGCCGCTTTTTGGAAGCTCCCTCGTGTGATGGGAAATAAAGAAGCAAAAATAAACTTTATTTTGAGTAACACAAACAAAAATTAAAAAATGAAAACGTACGAATTAAAAGGCGAAGTTAGAGACGACTTCGGAAAAAAGGCGGCGAGAAGTTATCGCAGCGAAGGGCTTGTTCCTTGTGTGGTTTATGGCGGAAGCAACGAAACGAACATCAATTTTGTGGTGAAAAACAGCGACGTTCGCAACCTCATTTATACGCCCGAAGTTTTTTTGGTAAATCTTGTGTTGGATGGAAAGCCAATGATGGCCATTTTGAAAGAAATACAGTTCCATCCGGTAAAAGACAATATTCTTCATATCGATTTCTTACACGTGTTCCCGAGCATTCCGGTGATAATTGAACTTCCGGTTCGTTTGACAGGTCTGGCTGCCGGGGTTAAATCCGGAGGTAAATTATCTCTCGACTTACGTAAGCTGAAAGTGAGAGCGCTGGCTGAAAAATTACCGGAAGAATTGGTAATTGATGTACAAAATCTCGAATTGGGTAAATCCATTCAGGTAGGCGAGCTTAATTTCGAAGGACTTGAATTACTTACGCCGAAAAATGCAGTTGTTTGCCGCGTTCAATTGACACGTGCTGCAAGAGGAGCCGCTGCCGCTGCAACAAAAGCAGGTTAATTTGCAGAAATGAAATATTTAATTGTGGGGTTGGGCAATATCGGGCCAGATTACGAGAACACCCGCCACAACATAGGTTTTATGGTATTGGACGCTTTTGCTAAGGCGTCCAATATTGTTTTTCAGGATAAGCGATACGGTTTTGTGGCAGAAACCCGGTTGAAAAACAAATTGCTTGTGCTGTTGAAACCGTCCACGTTTATGAATTTGAGTGGAAATGCCATACGGTATTGGCTGCAAAAAGAGAAACTTGAAAACGATAAACTTCTGGTGGTTGTTGACGATTTGGCGCTGCCGTTCGGGACGCTCCGCCTGAAAACCAAAGGCAGCGATGCCGGGCACAACGGATTGAAACATATTCAGGAACTGATCGGGCAGAATTATCCACGGCTTCGGTTTGGTATCGGCAGTGAATTTCCGCGCGGACATCAGGTGGATTATGTGCTGGATGAGTTTTCGGATGAAGAAAAACAAAAACTCCCCGAACGAATTGAAACCGCAGTAGATATTATCCGCAGTTTTTGTTTAGCGGGTGTGGATATTACGATGAATCAGTATAATAATAAATAATTTGGCTTTTGGCTATTTGCTGTTAGCTAATGGATGACGTAAGAATCGATAAATGGTTATGGGCTGTGCGGATTTTTAAAACCCGTACCGTCGCATCGGATGCGTGCAAAAAGGGACGTGTAATGATAGATAATATTTCGGTAAAACCATCGAGAACGGTTCGTGTAGGCGATATCGTTCAGGTGCGAAAACCACCAATCACGTTTTTGTTTAGAGTGCTGGATTTATCCGATAAGCGAATGAACGCGAAACTTGTTCCCAAATTTATGGAGAACGTTACGCCGCCGGAACAATATGAGTTGCTGGAATTGAACAAGATTAGCGGATTTGTAGATCGTCAGCGCGGAACCGGCCGCCCAACCAAGAAAGAACGCCGCGATTTGGAACAGTTTACTGATGAATTTGATTTCGATGAGTTTGACTGGGGCGAATAATGGATGATGCTATTTTCAAATCGCATTTTATTCATTTACTCTTAATTTTTGGGTGATTTTATCATAAACCGGCACCACTGAAACCGTATTTTCCATAAAACAAAAAGCGGCATCGCTTTCTACACCGTTATCGACTAACCGCTTGTAGTGGTCGGATGATTTAACGAATTCAATCGGATCGTTTTTAGCCAACTTCCACAACTGCAATGCCATTCGCACCGCATCCGATTTAAAAACAACCTCCGTTTTCTCCATTAACTTTTCCACCAATGCACCGCCAAACAACGTGTCTTCTATATTCACTTTGTTGTTCCAACCGGCGCATAAAACTACAATTCTTTCGGCTGTAGCCAAGCATTTGTCTATCAAAGCATCTATATTCGAAAATGCGCCGATAAATAATCGGTCGGAATCTTTTGCCGCTTCTATGGCTCTTGTCCCGTTGGTAGTAGTGAAAACAATTTCTCGTCCCGAAACTTTTTCTTTCGAGTATTCAAACGGAGAGTTACCAAAATCGGCAAACTCTACCCGACGGGTTTTTCGTTCCGCTCCCACCAAAAATCCTTCCGATTTGTATTTTTTCGCCAGTTCTATATCGGCAATGGGAATAATGGCGGCGGCTCCGTTGTGAAAAGCGGCGCACATGGTGGTGGTAGCTCGAAAAATATCGACGACGATTACGGTGTCGTTCTCTTTTTGATAAAAGGGATAAAGGGCGGGGGAAAAACAAATATCAACAGAAATTTTCATGTTGTAAAGATACAAAAAAAGTATTCTTTACTGGATATTTTGTAATTTCACATTTTGTATAATACATTTTGCACAATTTTTAGTTATTATTCAATGAAACAGGTTAATTACCATATCATCCTTGCGTCAAATTCGCCCCGCCGCAAAGAACTACTCTCCGGTTTAGATATCGAATACGAAGTAAGAACACTTCCCGATATTGATGAATCCTATCCCGAAACGTTACCACAAGATGAAGTCGCGGAATTTCTCGCCAGGAAAAAGGCAACTGCATATTTATCGGTTTTAAAGGACAACGAACTGCTGATTACGGCCGATACAATAGTTTTACTGAATGATAAAATCTACGGAAAACCTGTTGATAATGCCGATGCCAAACGAATGCTTCGCGATTTATCGGGGCAAACACATCGGGTAATTACCGGTGTTTGCCTGACATCCATTCAAAAAAAGGTTGTTTTTTCGGATACTGCGCACGTAACTTTTTCCGATTTGTCGGACGAAGAAATTGAATATTACGTGGAGAAATACCGTCCGATGGACAAAGCCGGCGCCTACGGCGTACAGGAATGGATTGGCTACGTGGCTGTAAAATACATCGAAGGATCGTACTTCAATGTGATGGGGTTACCCATTCATCGGGTGTATGAAGAAATTGTTGCGAGTTTCGGGGTTCGGGTTGCGAGGTAGGGAAACCAAAGACTTAAAACAGGTTTTATCTTGTTAAAGTTCTTAACCGCTTTAACCTGCGACGCATATCCCGCACCTCGTGCCAAAAAAAATCATATCTTTGCAATCGCAATTCGTAAATCCAAAATTGTAAATTAAATAATGCTTACAGTAGAAAAAATTGGCGGAACATCCATGTCGCAGTTTCAGGATGTGCTGCAAAACATCATAAAAGGCAATCGCAAAGGCGATGAGTTTTACAACCGCATATTTGTGGTTTCGGCGTACAACAACGTAACCAACTGGCTGTTGGAACATAAAAAAACCGGAGAACCGGGAATTTATAATAAATTTTTGAACGGGGAAGATTACAGCAGCGCGCTGGATTCTTTTTGTCAACGATTGTTGCTTATCAACGACGGATTTGCCGACATAGGCCTTGATTTAAAAGAAGCGCGCGATTTTATCCGCTTCCGCATCGATCAGGCAAAAACGCTGCTTTACAGCTTGGGAAAAGTGCTGGCATCGGGGTATGTGAATATGACCGATATTCATTTGGCTGCGCGAGAAATTTTAGCATCCATCGGTGAAGCGCATTCGGGGTGGAACTCCGCGAATATATTGAATAACAACGGAATTAATTCCCGATTTATTGATCTTTGCGGTTTTAATGATAACGAACCGTTGACTATCGATCAGCGGATTCATCGCGAATTCACCGGAGTGGATTTCTCAAACGTAGTTTGCATCGCCACCGGATACACCAAAGGAACCGAAGGTATTATGCGCGCATTCGACCGGGGATATTCGGAAGTTACGTTCAGTAAAATTGCGGTGGAAGTGAAAGCCGATGAAGCGGTTATTCACAAAGAATACCACTTGTCGAGTGCCGACCCGAAAATCGTGGGTGTGGAAAACAGCATTCCGGTAGGACAAACCAACTACATTATCGCCGATCAGCTGGCGGATATCGGTATGGAAGCCATTCATCCCAAGGCCGCTAAGCCGCTCGAATTGGCCGGTATCAACATCCGTATAAAAAACACTTTTGAGCCGGAACACCCGGGAACACTGATTTCCCGCGATTATGTTTCGCCCGAAGCCCGTGTTGAAATCGTTTCGGGTTCACGCAAAGTTCTCGCTATAGAAATCCACGACCCGATGATGGTGGGCGAAGTGGGCTACGATGCGCGAATTATGCAGTATTTCCAGAAATACAGTGTCAGCTACATCCTGAAATCCACCAATGCCAACTCCATCACGATGGTGGTTTGGGACGAAGACCGGGCAAACGAACTCATAAAAATGCTCAAAGACGTTTTTTATCAGGTGACCGTTTTGCCGGCAGCCATCGTTTGCGCCATGGGGAGCAATATCGCTATGCCGGGATTCCTTTATCTGGCAGCCAAAGCGTTGTACGAAAAAGGGATTAACGTGGAAAGTTTCGCGCAGTCGCTGATGCAGGTAAATATGCAGTTTGTAATCCCTCGTGAGCAATATGAAAATGCGGTGATTGCGCTGAATGAGGCGTTGTGTAAAAGATAATTCTTACGTTGATTTTATTCATAAAACAGAGTTAAATAGCCATGAAAAGATATTTTGTTATTTATAAAAGTCGTATTTCGATTCTTGCATTTCTTTTTTTGAATATACTTGTTGTGTCTTGCAGTAAAACGGCAGACCACTTTGGTATTGATGAATTAGCGTTTAGAAAGCCCGACAGAGATTATTATCCCGAGACTTGGTATCATTTCATCGGGGGCAATGTTTCCAAACAGGGGATTACCGCTGATCTGACAGCCATAGCCGAGGCAGGGATATCGGGCATTCAATTGTTTCACGGTCAGTTTGGTGGAGAATGGCCGGGAGTTTCACCCCAAATTCAGACATTGAGTGAGGACTGGGATGACCTGGTTCACTGGACGGCAACCGAATGTAAAAGATTAGGCTTACGGTTCACCATGCAAAATTGTCCAGGATGGTCGTATGCTGGTGGTCCGTGGATTGAACCTGAAAACTCGATGCGACATTTGATTTATTCAAGAACAGATGTTGATGGAGGAATGTCGGTTAATCTAAGCCTGAAACAGCCAGAACCTAGTCAGGAAGACTGGCGGAATTTTAAGGATTTGTTCGTAATCGCATTCCCAACACCAAAAGGTGATACCGGTGAAAGACTGATCCCTGTCGGAATAACGAGCAACCGGCCGGATTTGCCGTGGCGCGACTGTTTAATCGATCGGAAAAGGGTGTCTATTCCACCTTCGGTTAAAGAGCCGATTGTACTGGATCTAAAGTTTTCGGAAAAAACTACTTTACGAACGGTCGAATTCCCTTCTATCAATTCATTTTCTCATCCCTGGTGCTATGTTCCTGGTGTAAAAGTTGCCGTTTATGCTAACTTACCCGATGAAAAACGACAAATAGCTTTTATAGATATGCCAAGCGGCAACTGGCAGGACGATAAGCCCATATCCATTGCATGTACTGAAGTCCTTTCCGATTCTTATCGGATTGAAATTACTAATCTGCACGATATGGCTTTGTCGTTCATCAATTTTTATTCTGCTGCCCGTCAGCAGAATTGGGAATCGGAAGCTGCGTGGACATTGAGAAGAATTGTAAGAGAAGGTTATCCGGAACAGGATTCACGTGCGTGGGTCGATCCAGCAACAATTGTGAATATAACCGGCAGTATGGATTCGTTAGGACAGCTTAACTGGGCTGTTCCCGAAGGGAAATGGACTGTTCTTCGTATCGGCCATGTGAATACAGGTCAGAGAAACGGGCCCGCTCCTCCTGAAGCAACGGGTTGGGAGTCAACTAAGCTTAGTAAAAGCGGCATAAGAGCCAATTTTGACGGATATATCGGTCGTTTGATAAAACAAGACGGAGTTTTGAAAGACGGATTATTACAAGGAGTTTTGTTGGATAGCTGGGAATGCAAAACACAAACTTGGACACCCGATTTGGATAATATTTTTAATAAGAAATGGAATTATTCGCTTCATTCAATGTTCCCTGCTTTGTTCGGATACGTGGTGGATAACCCTGAAAACACCGCTCGCTTTCTTCGTGATTGGCGCGTAACGTTAAATGATTTGTTGGTGGAAAATTTCTTTGGGGAAATGAAGAGCTTGGCAAGCAAAAACGGATTGAAAGTTTCTTTCGAAACGGCATCGGG
>CAKTUP010000054.1 GCA_934621705.1 uncultured Petrimonas sp. | reverse complement strand
TAATGTCGTTTAGTTAAGCGCACATCGTGCGCCATATCACTAACTCCATGCGACTTGTCGCTTGGAGTGAAGAAAGTCCTCCATATCCCGCGCGAAGTGCGGCACTATAATAGTCTCATTGTGCCGCCCCTACGGGCGGAGTTGGCGGTGCGGTTCTGCCACAGGCGAATAAATCGCCTGCGGTTAAATAACATGTCGCCCACTCGGGCGAAAGCTACCCATGCTTAATTAAACGACATTGATTGTTAAACTGTAAAAATCCCAAAGGGATTCAATTAAAATAGCCGTACGTGAAACGCGCGGAAACTGATATGCAACGGTATTCACAACCCGAAGTGGGTTGAACGAAGCAATAATCAGCGCCTACGACGGCGTTGCGTTATATTGTTTTTCCGATACCACAGGTTGCACCTGTGGCTATTGTTGTTCGTCCCTTTTGGGACTAATCGCTCGTTCAAAAAGATTTTTTTCATAAAACTTAATAAATTCGTAACAAAAATGTAACAGTTTTGTAACATAAGAATAATAACTTTGTGGAAATTTACGATCGGCTAAAAGCAACGATGAAAAATTTTTTACTCTTTCTGCTTATTGTAGTTGTTTTAGGTTCTTGTGTCAATAAGAATTCCTTTTCGAATGGCAACGCTGTCATTTCCGGAGCCGGAGCCACTTTCCCATATCCATATTATAACATTGTTTTCCGTAATTATATGCGCCAGCATCAAGGTGTTATCGTTAATTACGGGGCTATTGGCAGCGGAGGCGGAATAAGAAGCTTGCGCGATCTTTCGGTAGATTTTGGCGCCAGCGATGCTTTTCTTACCCCAAAAGAACTGGAGTCCATGAAATCCGATATCATACACATAGCCACCTGCATGGGCGGTGTGGTAATGGCTTACAAACTTTCGGGAGTGGATAGCCTGCGGCTGACGGGCGAATTGATAGGAGATATTTTTATGGGCAACATTACCCGATGGAACGACGCCCGGATCGCACACGAAAATCCGCACGCCGCGTTGCCCGATTTGGAGATAACCCCCGTCTACCGGTCTGACGGCAGCGGCACAACTTTCAACTTCTCGGAGTATTTGAGTGACGTTAGCCCAAAATGGAACCGCGAGATGGGAAAAGGCAAAGCCCTGAAATGGAACGCCGGAATTGCCGCCAAAGGAAATCCCGGAGTAGCCGGAATTGTTCAGCAAACGGAGGGAGCAATCGGCTATATCGGTTCTGAATATGCGCTTACCCTGAAACTTCCCACGGCAAAATTAAAAAACAAAGCCGGAAACTACGTGAATGCCACGCTGGAAACCATTTCATCGGCTGCCAACATAAATTTACCCGACGATATGCGCGCCACCCTCACCAATTCGGCCGACGAGAACGCCTATCCGATAAGCCTTTTTACGTGGATTCTGGTTTACAAAAACCAGCAGTACGGCAATAGAACGGAAAAAGATGCCCGCGATCTGGTAGATTTACTCACGTATATGCTTTCTCCCGAAGGGCAGCAAGTGGCCGCGCAAATCAACTACGCTCCTTTGTCGGAACAGGCGTTGGCTAAAACCCGGAAGTTGGTTTCCGAAATTCATTACGGAGATAAAATGTTGTCGGCTAATATATCGGACGAAGTGAGTTTAACTGCGGATCAGGCTACAATCGATTGACATGAAGGATAAACTTTTCAAAGCGCTTTTGTTTGTTGCGGCAATAATCGTTTTGCTGCTCACGGCTGGAATTGTTTACGCCCTCATCGGCGGCGCATCCGAAGCTTTCCGCGAATACGGATTTTTTGGATTTATTGCCAACTCCGAGTGGGATCCCCGTTCGGCAACAGAAGAATACGGCGCGCTGTCCTTCATTGTGGGAACGCTTTTCACGGCATTTTTTGCCTTGTTGATCTGTCTGTTGTTTTCGTTGCCCGTGGCGTTGTTTACCGGAGAATATTTCAGGGGAACCAAAATAGCGGGAGTTGTAAGTTCGGTGGTGGATTTACTGGCCGGAATTCCATCCATTGTGTACGGATTGTGGGGATTTTACATCCTGCGTCCGATTACTGTCGATTTGGGAATAAACGCGCAGGGATTCGGGATTTTCACGGCATCCATCGTGCTGGCGATCATGATCATCCCTTACGCTTCGTCGCTGAGCGGCGAGTTTCTGTCGATGGTGCCCAACAAACTGAAAGAAGGAGCTTACAGCCTCGGAGCCACAAGAATAGAAGTTATTCAGTACATTAGTTTGCCCGCGGCAGGCTCGGGAATAGTGGCCGCTTACATTCTGGCGCTCGGAAGGGCGTTGGGCGAAACCATGGCGGTGACTATGCTTATCGGAAACACCAACAACATTCCCACGGGACTGGCAGACACCGGAAACACCATGGCGAGTATTATCGCCAATCAATTCGGCGAAGCCGATGGATTGAAACTGAGCGCGTTAATCGCCATAGGATTATTGCTTTTCATCATTACGGGCATAATTAATTTTATAGCCAAGTTGATAATGAGACATTTATCGAGAGTATGACGGATAGACAACAAACCAGCATGAGATACAGGAACGGCAAGAATAAATTATTCTTTGTCCTCATTTGTGTGTTGTCTTTTCTGTCGATGCTGCCGCTTTTTTTCATCCTGTGGGAAGTGGTTTCCAAAGGATACAAAAACTTCAACCTGCGGTTGTTTACCGAAGTGGCGCCGTCGTCGATGGACGCCATGCTGGCACGAATGAACGGCGAAACCATTCCGGGCGGAATCCTGAACGGAATTACCGGAACCATTCTTATTGTCGGCGTGGCTATTCTGCTCACCATTCCGCTGGGGTTGTTCATCGGTATTTATCTTTCAGAAAATTCGGAAAAAAGGATGGCCAAACTGGTGAGTTATCTCACCGATTTGCTGCAGGGAATGCCATCCATCGTCATCGGTATTATTGCTTACGCGTGGATCGTGAAGCCTTTTGGCGGATATTCGGCGTTGGCGGGAAGCGTGGCGCTCACCATAATGATGCTCCCCATGGTGGTGCGCTCCACCGAAGAAACATTGAAAATGCTTCCGTACTCTTATAAGGAAGCCGGTTTGGCACTGGGTTCATCATATCGGAACGTTGTTTTCAGGATATTGCTTCCGTCAGGATTCGGCGGAATTTTCACGGGAATTTTACTCGCCATTTCACGCGTAATGGGCGAAACCGCTCCGCTGATGCTTACCGCATTGGGCGCCACCGTGGTAAACTGGAACTTGATGGAACCCACAAGCGCTCTTCCGCTTTTGATTTGGGATTTTTACAACGACCCCAATTTGGTCGATTTAATTTGGTCAACATCGTTGTTGCTTCTCATCGTGATATTTCTTTTAAACTGGGTGGCAAAAATTGTAGCACGCAAATGGAAAATATAAACAATAACGGCAACGAGCCTATTCTGCAATTAAATTCGGTATCGGTTTCCTATACTCCCGGCAAAAACGCGGTAAACGAAGTTTCTGCCAACGTGTATCCCAACACCATCACGGCAATTATGGGCCCGTCGGGATGCGGAAAAAGCACTTTGCTGCGCGCCATCAACCGCATGCACGATTTATATCCGCACATAAAAACCACCGGCGAAATTTTCTTGAAAGGGAAAAACGTGCTGCAGCTAAATCCGATGGAAGTGCGCCGTTTGGCCGGAATGGTTTTTCAGCAACCCAATCCGTTCCCCACGATGAGTATCTACGATAATGTGTTGGCCGGCTATTCGCTCAACGGCATCCGGTTGAGCAAGAAAGAGAAAGACGATATTGTGGAGCAAAGCCTTATCTCCGTTGCGCTTTGGGACGAAGTGAAAGACGTGATGACCAAACGCGGATCGTTTCTTTCGGGCGTGCAGCAGCAGCGTTTGTGCATTGCACGTGCGCTGGCGTTGAAGCCGGAATTGCTGTTGATGGACGAGCCAACATCGGCGCTGGACCCGATATCGACCAACAAAATCGAAGAACTTCTGCTCAATTTAAAATCGAAATACACCATTATGATCGTTACGCACAATATGTCGCAAGCGGCAAGAATATCGAACAACTCCATGTTTATGTACTTGGGCGACCTGATTGAATATGGAAACACGCGCCAGATGTTCACAAAACCCAAAAATAAAAAAACCGAAGAATACCTGACCGGTGTATTCGGATAGTTGGTTATCTTTGTCTATAAATTAATTCCGGAGGAACAATAATTATGGAACCGTACAACGAAGGAAGCGATAATCTTTTAAGCCCGTCGGGCACCAGCATAAAGGAAAAATACTTTGATCAATTGCAAAGCGATTTTCAACTTTTGTCGGAAATCGTGTTGGAACAACTGGCAAACACCCGCCGTTTATTGAACGACAAAAACGATGAACTGTTTGTTTTGATGAAAAAAAACGAGAAAATCATTGATTCTTTAGACAACAGCATCCGGGAAAAGGTGATCAACAGCATCATGTTTTTCAACCCGGTAGCTATCGATTTGAGAAAAATAATGGCTCATTACGATATGACCATATCGATGGAACGCGTGGGCGACCTCATTCAGAACGTGGGCGAATCCATAAAAAAAATCGATTTTTCGCTCGATGGTTTCGAAACCTACGTAAAACTCACCGGAAAAATGCTTGTGCACACCGACGAAATGCTCAGAAACGCCGTGCTGGCGGTATCGGATTCGAGCAACCAAATGGCCTACAACACCATTCTCATGGACGATAAAGTGGATAAGATGGAGCGCAAGATGGAACGCAAACTTGCCGAAGGATTTCAAGGGAAAACCACCGATTATCAGATGCTTATCAATATCGTAAATCTCAATAACATTGCTTATTACATAGAGCGCATCGGCGACAAAGCGGTGGATATGGCTGAATCGGCCATTTTCCTGCTCGAAGGCAAAGATGTGCGTCACGATAAAGAATTAAAAAAATCGCTACCGTTTAAAATGGAAGAAGGAAACCAATAAAAATCGTTGTTAATTATGGAAGAGAAAATTTTAGTTGTTGATGATGAAAAAGATATTTGCGATATTCTTCAATTTAATTTAGAGCACGAAGGATATAAAGTAGATTTGGCAAATTCGGCAGAAGATGCTCTTGCGATTCTTACGGACAAACACAGCCTCATCATTCTTGATGTGATGATGGGTGGAATGTCGGGTTTTAAAATGGCCGAGCGCCTGAGAAAAGAGGACAACCACATTCCCATTATTTTTCTGACGGCCAAAAACACCGAAAACGATATGCTGACCGGTTTTTCCACCGGAGGCGACGATTATGTGGCGAAACCGTTTTCGGTGAAAGAGCTTCTGGCCAGGGTAAAATCTGTGCTCAAGAGAACCAATTCCAACAAAAAACCTGCCCAAACGCTTTTGCAGCACGAAGGTTTGGTGGTGGATATCCTCAACAACCGGGTTACGATAAACGACGTTGAAGTTTCCCTCACCAAAAAAGAATTTGAGATACTCTCGCTTTTGCTGCAAACCTCGCCCAACGTTTTCACCCGAAGCGAAATCTTAAATCAGGTTTGGGGCGACAATGAATTCGTGCTCGACAGAACGGTGGACGTTCACATTACCCGTCTCCGCAAAAAAATGGGCGAGTACTCATCGTTAATCGTAAACCGCTCAGGATTCGGATATTACCTGAATTTAGAACCTAAAGCTGCGGAATGAAATTCAGGTTATCGTACAGAACGAGAATTTTATTGTACTTTTCCGTAATCATCGCAATTTTTACGGTAGGGATTATTCTGTTTGAACAGAAGCAAATCCGGTACGAACGCACCCAAAGCCTGGAAAATATGCTCGATGGCAACGCCGATTTTATCAACCGATACATCGAAGGGCAAAATATTCTATTTCCTGCCGGCACACAGCAATTGGATGAATTAACCACCTATTTTTCCGATAATATGCGTCTGACCATTGTAGATAAATCGGGCGCAGTAATGTATGATAATCTGCTGGACGAAAATACGATGGCTAACCACATCACTCGTCCCGAAATTCAGAGGGCACACGATTCGGGCAGAGGTTCCAACATTCGGATGTCCGAGAGCAACCACATACGTTATTTATATTACGCCAAAAATTACAACAACGAATATTTCATTCGTGTCGCCCTGCCTTATGATCTGCAGGTGAGGCCATTTCTCAACTCCGGAAACAGTTTTATGTATTTCATCATCTTGTTTTTTATTGTTTCGGTACTGATGATGTTCTACTTCGCCAATAAATTTTCCCAATCGATTAAAGAACTCAAAGAATTTGCCGTAAACCTGAAAAATGAAAAACCCGAAAAAACAGCGTTTGAATTTCCCGACGATGAAGTAGGAGAGGTGAGCGCCGAAATTGTGGAAAACTACAACCTGCTGAAAGAGAATCGGAAAAAACTGGCGTTGGAGCGGGAAAAACTCCTTCAGCATTTCCAGTATTCCGAAGAAGGCATTGCTATTTTTTCCGAAGACAGAAAAAAAATATACACCAATTCGCACTTTCTGCAGTTGCTCAACATTATTGTGGATGAGCATATATTGGATGATGAATCTCTGTTTTCCGACCCCAATTTTGAAGAAATTGTCGCTTTCCTCGATTCCCGTGACAGAACCGAAAATATGTTTTCCACACGCATCGAAAAAAGCGGTAAGCAATTCAACGTGAGGGTAATTATCTTCGAAGATAACAATTTCGAAATTTACATCAGCGATATCACGAAAGCCGAAAAGCGGCGTTTGCTGAAACAGGAAATGACCAACAATATTGCTCACGAGCTTCGAACGCCGGTTACCAGCATTCGCGGTTATCTGGAAACCATTCTCAACTTGGATGACGAGGATGTGGCGCGTCAAAAACTTTTCATTGACCGGGCTTATGTTCAAACCATCCGGTTATCGGAATTGATTCAGGACATCAGCATGCTGACCAAGATTGAAGAAGCAGCCGACAGGTTTGTAAGAGAGGCGGTGAATATGAAGTCGCTTTTAGAGGAATTGGAGTCTGATCTATCGGAGAAATTCCTTAAGAAAGACATTACTTTTGTTGTCGATGTTCCCGATAACCTAATTATTTACGGCAGCCGCACGTTGTTGTATTCCATTTTCCGCAACCTCACCGAAAATTCCATCAGCTACGCCGGCGAATCCATTCAGATTAAGCTGCGTTGTTATATGGAAACCGATGACGCCGTATATTTTGAGTTTCACGATACCGGCGTTGGTGTGGAAGAAAAACACCTGGTGCGCATTTTCGAACGTTTTTATCGAGTAAACGAAGGCCGAACGCGCGATACCGGTGGATCGGGTTTGGGATTGTCGATCGTTAAAAATGCCGTGCTGTTTCACAAAGGCAATATCGTGGCCAAAAACCGTCCCGAAGGCGGACTGATGTTTTTGATTACTTTTCCGAAAAATAAACTGTAAACCAATCATTTTTCGGAGAGGGCTTTTAGCCATTGGCTGTTAGCTGTTAGCTTTGCGCTCAAATTGTTTGGACAAATGGTGAAAGCTTGCACTTAGTAAAATTTAAATAGCAAAACATCAACGTTGTTTTCCTGAAAAATAAATACCTCTATTGATCCGGCAAAGAACAATATTCGCAACCTTCGCCTGAATAGGCGGCATTTTCATAACCGTAGGCGATTTATTCGCCTGCGGTAAGGCTGATGCACGAAACTCCGCCCGTGGTGGCGGTACTTCTTTTAGGTTTAGTGCCGCAAGGCGCATTTTTGGCCGCGAATTGTTAAATTTACCAAACTCTCTTGCTATTTAAACCAATTCTAAATAACTTTGCGCGAAAATCACAGAATCAAGATTCAATCAACTTTTTTATCCTCAAAAAAAGAATGTCATATGTTAAACAATTATCATTCGAAAATGTTATTGTTAGTGAATCGCGACGATGACTTTTGATCCAAAATTACAACTCAAAATATTATGGCAAAATCTAAAAAAGCAGAAAAAAAACAAGAAATACCCAAGGAAAAATTGCTGCACATGCACAAGCTGATGTGCGATATCCGTAATTTCGACGAAAAGGTGAATTATATGGTGAAAAGAGGCCAGGTTCCCGGAATGACGCACTTTTCGGTTGGTGAAGAAGCTGCCAACGTGGGCGCTATCGCCGCCATTTCCGAAGGCGATCTGATTACTTCCAATCACCGCGGGCACGGCCAGACCATAGCCATGGAAATAAACCTGAACGAAATGATGGCCGAAATTATGGGAAAAGCCACCGGAACCTGCAAGGGCAAAGGCGGGTCGATGCACATTGCCGACCTCGATAAAGGAAATCTCGGCGCCAACGGAATCGTGGGCGGCGGAATGGGAATGGCTATCGGAGCCGCTCTGACGCAGCAAATGAAGAAAACCGGAAAAATTGTGATGTGCTGCTTTGGCGACGGAGCGGTAAACGAAGGAGCTTTCCACGAAACGCTGAACATGGCATCGATTTGGAAACTGCCGGTAATTTTCTATTCCATCAATAACTTTTACGGGATCAGTACTCCAATTTCAAGCGTAATTAACGTTGATTACAATTATCAACGCGCATGCGCCTACGGCATTCCCGGCCATTTTATCGAAGACGGCAACGATTTGCTAGCCGTTTACAACAAGTTTGTAGAATTGGTAGATTACGTTCGCGCCGGAAACGGACCGGTTTTGGTGGAGTCGCTCACGTATCGCTGGCACGGCCACTCCACGTCCGACCCCGGAAAATACCGCACCAAAGCAGAGGTTGACGAGTGGAAGAAAAAAGATCCGATTGTTGCCTACAAAAAATATTTGATAGAAAACAACCTGGCTACCGAAGAGGAACTGGACGAAATAGACCGCAAATCGATGGAAGCCGTTGAGGAATCCGTAAAATTCGCGATGGAAAGTCCTGAACCGACGTTGGAATCGGCTTTCGAAGATATTTTTGCAGATTAACCCCCAACCCCCTAAAGGGGCTTTCGGTAACTAAAAAACACAGTAAACGCAGAAAAATTAGAACAACACAATAATGAATAATTCAGCAAAAGATAATAAATCGCAGCCCGCGAAGTCCCCTTCAGGGGATTTAGGGGTTAAAGTAATGTCTGTAAGAGACGCCATAATTATGGCCATGTCCGAAGAAATGCGCCGCGACGAAAACGTTTTCCTGATGGGCGAAGACGTGGGTATTTTCGGTGGCGATTTCGGTACATCGGTAGGAATGCTTCAGGAATTCGGCAAAGAGCGCGTTCGCGACACGCCTATTTCCGAAAACGCCATTTCAGGTTGTGCCATCGGCGCTGCAATGACCGGTATGCGGCCTATTGTTGACGTAACTTTTATGGACTTCATCGTTTATATGATGGACAATATAGTGAATCAGGCAGCCAAAACCCGATATATGTTCGGCGGAAAAGGACAAGTACCTGTTGTCTTCCGCTGCGCGGCAGGATCGGGCGTGGGCGCCGCTGCACAGCACTCGCAGTCGCTCGAAGCCTGGTTTACTCACATTCCCGGCCTCAAGGTTGTGGCTCCGGGAACACCTGCCGATGTTAAAGGAATACTTAAATCCGCTATCAGGGACAATAACACCGTTATTTTCCTTGAATATAAAGCGCAGTTCAACATGAAAGGAGAAGTACCTCTCGATCCGGAATTTACCATTCCGTTGGGCAAAGCCGAACTGAAACGAGAGGGAAAAGACGTAACTGTTGTTACGTATGGAAGAATGCTCGAACGCGTATTGCAGGCGGCCGACGAAGTGCGGGAAGCCGAAGGCGTAAGCGTTGAAGTGGTTGATTTGAGAACATTGATGCCGCTTGACAAAGAAGCCATTCTGAATTCGGTGAAGAAAACCGGTCGTGTGCTGCTCGTCAACGATGCGCACAAAACCGGCGGATTCATCGGCGAAATTGCTGCCATGATTGCCGAAAGCGAAGCCTTCGATTTCCTCGATGGCCGCATTCTGCGATTGGCGGCAGAAGACGTTCCCGTTCCTTACAACGCCAAACTGGAAGCCGCTATGCTGCCCAACGTTGAAAGGATCAAGAAATATATCCTCAAACTGGTTAATAAAAGGTAATTCGCTACGCGTAATTCAGTTGTAATTTACTCACTGCATTCGTGATATTCGTTGTGTAAGTGAACTGTTCAACGAAACAATTGAATATCTGCTGAATATCAATCGAATTACAATTGAATAACAATTGAAGTTTATGGAAGAAAGACAACTAATTAGAGCAACTCCTGCAGCAAGAGCGCTGGCAAAACGTATGAAAGTGACGCTTTCCAACGTAACCGGAACCGGCTACAAAGGACGCATCCACATAGAAGACGTTGCCGGATGGAATTTTCAGGGCAAAGTTCATATTTCGCCGCTCGCGCGCAGAATTGCCGAGGAACATAATATCGACCTGAAAGGAATAAGAGGAACCGGGCACAACGACAAAATAATGAAAGACGATGTCTTGCTGCTCATTTCCGATCCGGTATTGAAAGAACGCCTCACCCGCGACGATTTTGCCGAAGCAACGGCTGCGCCCAAGGTTCTTTCGGGAGTAAGCAAGCAATTGGTGGTGAAACCATCGGATGCTTCGCAGGAAGCACCCAAGAAAAAAGAAGCCGCTGCCGACACCGAAACCGTGCCGTTGAGCATGATGCGCAAGATAATTGCCAAGCGCATGTCGGAAAGCTATTTTTCAATCCCCTCGTTTATTCAAACCTGGGAGATTGATATGGGCGAGTTGCTGGAGCTTCGCAAAAAACTGATGGACCCGATAAAGGAAAAAACGGACAAGAAACTCACAGTTACCGACTTAATTTCGTTTGCTGCCATTAAAACACTGACGAAACACAAGTACATCAACGCCAGTTTAAACAGCGAAGTTACCGAAATCACTTTCCACAACTACGTGAATCTGGGAATGGCAGTTGGTTTAGACGAAGGCTTGCTGGTGCCGGTGGTAAAGGGCGCCGATAAAATGTCGTTGAGCGAGTTGGTAGTAGCGTTGAAAGACGTTACCGAACGCACTTTCTCGAAAAAACTCATGCCCGACGAACAAACCGGAAGCACATTCACAATCAGCAACCTGGGAATGTACGGTGTAGAGCACTTCACGGCAATCATCAATCAGCCCAACGCAGCCATTTTAAGTGTGGCATCCACCAAAGATACAATGGTGGTGCGGAACGGAGAAGCCGTGATTCGTCCGATAATGAAAATCAGCTTAACAAGCGACCACCGCATCATCGACGGCCTGACTGCCGCAAAATTCATGACGGATCTGAAGCAATTGCTCGAAAATCCATTAACGTTACTAATTTGATGTTTGATGTTTGGCGTTTAACAGTAAATTTTTCAACGCTGACTCATAACTCACAACTCATAACTCATAACTAAAAAACATGGCTCACGAAATAATCATGCCCAAAGCCGGAATCGATATGACCGAAGGGCAAATTGTAAAATGGTTGAAGAAAGAAGGCGATCCTGTAACCGAAGGTGAAATCATCCTCGAAATAATGACCGACAAAACCAGTATGGAACTCGAAGCGGAAGCATCGGGCGTTCTGCTGAAAATTCTGCGTCACGACGGCGACACGGTTCCCGTAACCGAAATTATCGGGTACATCGGCCAGGAAGGCGAAGAAATAGCTCCTCAGGAACCCGAAGAAGAAGCGTCTGCTGAAGAAGAAGACGCTGTTGATAAATCCATGACGCGCCTCGAAGATAACTACAATGTCATCGTCATTGGCGGAGGCCCTGCCGGATACGTTGCCGCCATTCGTGCTGCGCAACACGGCGCAAAAGTGGCCATTGTGGAGAAAAAAGAATTCGGAGGAACGTGCCTCAACTTAGGATGTATCCCCACCAAAGCTTACCTGAAAAGCGGCGAGATCATCGAAGGAATGGAGATGGCCGCATCCCGCGGAATTGTTTTCGAGAGCACAAAATACAAAATTGATATGCCCAAAGTGGTGCAACACAAAAACTCGGTGGTGAAAAAACTGACGAGCGGAGTGGAAGCGCTGCTGCGAAGCAACAAGGTAGATATTTTTAAAGGCGTTGCCAAAATCAACAAGAACAAAGATGTGGTGGTTGATGGCTCCACAGTGATAAAAGGCGACAAAATCATCCTGGCCGGCGGCTCCAAAGTATCCCGAATAAATATTCCGGGTATCGATAATCCGAACGTGCTCACCAGCGACGATTTACTGGCGTTGGAAGTGCTGCCCGAAACACTTGCCGTGATCGGCGGCGGCGTTATCGGAATTGAGATGGCGCAGGCGTTTGAAGCGCTCGGGACAAAAATTACCGTTATCGAGATGATGGACAGAATTATCCCGTCGGTTGATAACGAAGCATCGGAATTATTGACCAAACTGCTGAAAAAGAAAGGCGTGAAAATAATGACTTCTACTAAGATTACCGAACTTGCCGACAAAAAAGGCAAGGTAGAAGTTAAAACCGAAAACGGAGAATCTATTGTTGCCGATAAAGTACTGATTTCCATCGGTCGTTTGCCCGATATGGAAGGTATGGGCGATATTAAATTCGAAATGGATCGCGGCCGCATCAAGGTTGACAAGTACATGGAAACCAGCGTGAAAGGAATTTACGCTCCGGGCGATGTAAACGCCATTAAGATGTTGGCACACGTGGCTTTCCGAATGGGCGAAGTGGCTGCCGATAATGCCGTGAAAGGAAATCATCGCGAATTGAAACTGCACTCGGCTCCGTCGGTGGTTTACACGCATCCCGAAGTGGCCATGGTGGGACTTACCGAAGAGGAAGCGCGCGAAAAATACGACGTGCGCATCGGCCGGTTCGATTTTGCCGCCAACGGCCGTGCCATGGCATCGGGCGACAACGTGGGTTTCGTAAAAGTAATTGCCGACAGCAAGTACGGTGAAATCCTCGGTATTCACATCGTTGGTCCGGCAGCTGCCGAAATAATCCAACAGGCCTCGCTGCTCATGGAAATGGAAATCACCGTTGACGAAGTCATCAAAACCATCTACGGGCACCCCACCTATTCCGAAGCATTATTCGAAGCCTGTGCCGATGTGTTGGGCGAAGCGGTGCATATCATTAAGAGGCAGAAGTAGGTTTTTAATCAAAGTGATAACCCAAAATCCTCCCTTATCCAAGGGGGGATTTTTTTATTAAAAGTGTTTCAACTTTCATTTCCTTAATACCGCGAATTGGATTATCTCATACGGATTTACGATGTTTAAAACTATGCTTTTAGAAAGCTATAATATCTTTTTGCGAAAAATTAATAAAATTTAATCGACAAATTCAT
>CAKTUP010000053.1 GCA_934621705.1 uncultured Petrimonas sp. | reverse complement strand
GGATTTTCGAAATAAGGTTTTTAAATATCGAAAGATAAAACCTTATTTTTTCAATTGACCTTAGTAGAAAAACAGCCCCCTACCCTTTTGACCTTATTAGCTTATTTTCAATTATATAATTAACATTTTTCAGATTTGTTTCTTAAGAGACTTTTGCATTGAAACACTATTTGCATCCATATGATTATCAGATAAATATAAATTAATTGCGCAAAAACGATAATCATCCTATAATCAGATGTCATACCGTGTCAGTTTCACAAATTTAGTAAAAAAATAGTGCGCAACCACCAGGGCGGCGCACTATTAAAAAAATGAGTGAGAGAATGAAATGTTTTTTATCTTATCGCCTTTCCGTTGATCTCCACAGGCCATCCCGGGTTTTGATATACCACCGAAGTGCTTACATCGCCGCCTTTTTCGGGCGTTGAAAGACGGAACACATCGTATGAAATCGGGCTTAAATAGTTAGCTTCCTCAAAGTTGTAACCGTCTTTTGCCAATGCATCTGTCCAAAGCGGATAGAGATACGGATCGGTACCGTTGTAAGGAATTACATCGGGTCTGCCTGTTGTTTCAGCAGAGTACAAATCTTTTACCTCTGTCCAAAAGTTGGAACCTTGCGGTTTGTAATTTTTCATCATATCCAGCGAGCGCCAACGATACAGATCGTCTAACCGCATTCCTTCCGAAATAAACTCGGAGCGGCGCTCGCGGCGGATGTTATACAACGTGGCGTCAACCAGCGATGAACCCGAATATTTAGCCAAATCCTGCTCTTTGGATAAATCGGTGGCGTTGATGGTTTTCTGGAAATCGGTATCCACTTTGGCGCGTGTGCGCAACGCTTCCCAGTATTTTTTGCTGTCGGCGTTCAGCGAACCGTTTTTCATATAATCGGCTTCGATGTGATTGAGGTACGCTTCGGCGGCACGGAAGATAACGTTTGCCAACGGAGAGTTTGAATTTGGTGCGATATCGGTATCGGCCCAGCCTTTGCGGTTTACGTATCCGGTGGAATGTATTCCGGCATCGGCTTGCGTAAAGCTCACGTGGCTCATATAAGCATCTTTCCAGATTTTATCGCCCGGTTTGTACATCGAAAGCACCAAACGGTTATCGCGGTTGTTGGTTACTTTTGTGAGGTTGGCATCGCCTTCGTAGCCTGAACCGGCTGCATAAATAGGCAATCCGTTTTTCATCAGATAGCTGTCCACCAGCGAGCGGGTTAAAGCAACTCCTCCAACTCCTCCTTTGTTTCCGATAGTGTGAAAAGCGCCTTCGGTGTTGTTTTGCACTTTTGCATCGGCACTATACCTGCGCCAAAGAACCACTTCATTCATAGAGGAAAGATCGCGGCTGTTGAACATTTTTTCATACTCGGCATATAACGGAACATTGTCGGCCACGGCTTTGGCAGCATCCATAGCCTGTGTGAGGAAGAAAGAAATTTCGGTATCTAAATTACCGCTGAAAGTTCCCGGATATCCGGGGCCGCCCGGTACGCGAGCCGTTCCTTTGTGATAGGTTTCCCAGCTGGCTTCGTACAACGCCACACGCGATTTGAACAGCTGCGCGGATTGCCTGTTCAACCGCCAGTTGCTTATGGCGTTGCCTTTGGGCTGAATTTTCGCGATCGCACTGTCTAAATCGTTCAGAATAAAACGGGCTACCTCGTTGCGAGGTTTGCGTTTGCTGGCTTCCACGTTAGCGGCATAATCGCCGTCTGCCAAAGGTTCTGTAACGATGGGGAAATCTCCGTAGGTTTTTAAATTATTGAAATAAATATAAGCGCGGAAAAAATACATTTCTCCAATATATTGCTGAACCTGCGTGGTATTGGAAAGCGTTCCGTTTTTCAGATTTTCCGCAGTGTATTTAAGAAAACGGTTGATATCACGCATATTGCCTGCAAATCCGTAACTTCCCGATTGAGGAACGGTGCGTTGTTGCGGCACAAAATTGGTGTTCGCGCTTCGTCCGGCGTTATTATCGCTGTTGCCGTCATTTTCAAAAAGTCCGAAACCGTAACCCTCGTGTTGAGGGAACACTCCGTATTTAGCGTTCGCGTACGCCTCTAATTGGTTGGGGGCGGTAAAGAAACCTTCGTCAGTAATATCCGACAGTGGTTTTTTATCCAGAAACTCGTCGCCGTTGCAAGCGGTCAGTAAAAACAATGCGGCGGTTATTGCTACTATTATATTATTTATTTTCATTTTAGTTCTGATTATAATGTTATACTTAAACCACAGGAAAGTGTGCGGGCCAACGGATATGTCATTCCGTTCTGATAAAGCAATTCGGGGTCGAAGTTCTTACTGATCTTTGTTCCTGTCCACAAGTTATCGCCCGAAAAGAATACGCAGATTTTTTCCACATTGAAACTTCTTGTCATACTTACCGGCAAGGTGTAGCCCAATTGCAGGTTTTCAGGCGAATGTAAGATGCATTTTGCAAATAACCGGACTGAACGTGGTGGTTTTGATTGTTATCCAAAATCGGACGAGGGAAATAAGCATTTAAGTTAGCGCCCAACGGATCGCCTTCCGGACGGAAGAAATTCCAGTGCTCTTCATAACCCGTTGAGTTCCATTGTCCGCCGTCTATTCCCCAGAAAATCATTCCGCCTAACCAGTAATCGCGTTTGGCAACACCTTGAAGCATCACGCTCAGGTCGAAGCCTTTGTAATCGGCGCCTAAAATTAAACCGAAACGATAGCGCGGCGTGCTGTTACCGATGATGCTCAAATCGCCGGGATTGTCTGCGGTGTTGTCGCCGTTGCTGATTTCAGGATTATCATCCAGGTTCTTATACATAATATCTCCGGCACGCCAGAATTTTTGTCCTTGTGCCAAACGATCTTGATTGTGCTTGGCAATATGAGCCGCCATTTCTTCGTCGGTTTTGCCATTCCCAGCGTGGTGTATCCCCAAATTTGGCCTAATTCTTTACCGTTCCAGTAAATTATCTTTGGTTGATCCATTCTCATCAACGTATGTCAAATTCTTTCCAGGATTCGGATATTTGGTTACCCAGGTGCGAGAATCGGAGAGGTTGAAGGTGGCATTGTAGCCAAAATCTCCGATGCGGTCGCGCCACGAAACCTGAAGTTCCCATCCTTTGGTTTGGATAGAGGTATTGTTGGTGCGCGGCGCCGATGCTCCCACAATGGGTGGCAACTCTTCCGCCGGGCCTACCATATCGTCGGTGTTGCGAACGAAATAATCGAAATATCCCGTCAAACGATTGCGCGAAGCGCCAAAATCCAAGCCATAATTGTAACTGGTAATGCGCTCCCAGGTGAGTAGCGAACTTACCAAAGCAGGCGATGTTGCAATATTCGATTTGCTGCTGCCATCTCCCAATAACCATCTGCCGCCAACGTCGGGAGTTCCCACCGTAATGTTTTGCAGCGAATATGTAGGATACCAGTTGTCTGTATTTTGGTTTCCGAGGCTACCGTAAGAGAAACGGGGTTTAAACGTATTCACGTATTGCTCCAGCGGTTGCCAGAAACTTTCGCGTGCCATATTCCATCCCAAAGAGAAGGATGGGAACAAACCCCAGCGTTTTTCTCCGCGGAAACGCGATGTACCATCGCGGCGCAAATTAAATTCCACGAGGTATTTACCGTCGTAATCGTAATTTAAACGGCCGAAATAACCCATTGTTGCCCAATGATTCCGGCTTCCGGCGTTGGTGCTGATACCGGTGGAAGTATTGATGCTCGGAATGTTTTCATCGATTAAGTCAAATCTTTTACCCATCAGGTAATTATTGATAAACGACTCTGAGTTTACCCCCAACATCGCTTTGAAATTGTTTAAGCCGTATGCAAATTCATAATCGCCGTAGAGCGACGTAGTAATCAACGAACTTTGCGTGGATGTGGATTCAAACGAAGTTTTTCCGGCGGCTAAGTCGGGGTCGCCGCCCAGCCAGGCTTCCTCAACGGGTTGATTATCGCGGTCGTAAAGATATACTTTGTTTATGGCATATCCCAGTTGGTCGCTAATGGTGCGCAGGGCAGCCTGTCCGTAAATTCCCATTCCTTTGATCGGTTTCAATGTGAATCCGCCTTGTGTGAAATAAGTATTGCTCTGTGAATTGGAGCGGCCGCCGTAATCCAACTGCATTAATTTGGGATTTCGGGTGTAATGTCCATTGTTGTCGTAAAGCGGCATCATCGGATATAGTTTGGTGGTTTCGGCAAAGAAACGGTCGCCGTACACTTTCAGAAACGAAGGCATTGTTATGTCTTCCCGGATAAAACGAGAATTAAAATCGATGCTCAACCACGAAGTTACATCGGCTGTAACCTTTCCGCTTACGTTATATCGATTTTTACGTTCTTCTGAAAAGTTCATTTGTCCGTCTTGCGTCAGGAAAGCTCCGGAAACGTAATATCTCATTCTGTCTCCTCCACCGGAAACTCCTACGTTGTGTTCTTGCGCGAAAGAGGTTTTATCGATAAAATTGCGAGGCCAGTTCTGACGTTAGAACGCATATTGAACGGGAAAGCATTTGGCCCTTGCCTTTCATTACGGGGAGCGGTGTCAGTGATCTTTCCGTCCATATAATCCTTGATATTTTGCATAATATCATCGGGGAAAAGCGGATTGGTTCTGCCGGCATTGGCTTGCCCAACGTTGAAATATTGCGCAAAACGATACGAATCCAACATATCGGGGATGTTGGTGGGGCGTGTCCAACGGAAATTGTTGGAATACGTTGTTGTTACTTTACCTTTTTCTCCCGATTTGGTAGTGACCAAAACCACACCAAACGGAGCACGAGAACCATAAATGGCTGCCGAAGCCGCATCTTTCAACACAGAAATACTGGCAATGTCCTGCGGGTTAATGTTGTTGAGACTACCTTCAACACCATCGATCAACACCAGCGGCGAAGCGCTTGATCCGGTGCCTAAGTTTCCCGTACCGCGAATGTTCATAGACGGATTCGCGTCGAGGCGGTTACCTTGATTGCTCACATTGATGTTCAACCCCGGAACCACACCCTGCAATGCCTGCACGGCAGACGATACAGGGCGCGACTCCAATGTTTTGGTATCAACGCTGGCCACCGCGCCGGTAAGGTTCACTTTCCTCTGCGTTCCGAAACCCACTACCACCACTTCGTCCAATAATTCGGAATCTTCTTGCAACGTTAAATTAACTGAACTTCTTCCTGAAAGCGGAATGTTTTGCGTTTGCATTCCCACATAAGAAACAACCAATGTGGCGTTTTCCGGAACGTTGGTGAGGATGTAATTACCGTCGATATCGGTAACGGTGCCTTTGGTGGCATCGCCTTGCACCACAACGGTGGCTCCAATCACAGGCTCGCCGCTACCGTCAACGATTGTTCCGGTAACGGTTTTGCCCTGCTGTTGTGGTTGTTGCAGCTCTTCGGCTTTTTTCGGCGCTTCTCTGCGGTTGAGAAAAATATAGTTTTCGGAAATGGAATACGACAATGAGGCGTTCTTAGTCATCAAGTCAAGAATTTCTTTCACCGATTTTTCGTTCACATCCAAATTGAATCGCTGTGATTGATTTACCTCTTCGTTTTTGTAGAAAAACACGTAATCCGATTGTTTTTCGATGAGCGAAATAACTTCTTTCAACGTCGCGTTGCGGGTTTTAACGGTAAGTTTTTCATTTTGTGCATAGCCGGCAGCAAAGGAATTGAATATGCCCGCCAGCATAAAAATAACAATAAACTTCATGGTTAGGAGTATTTTCCCGGATAAGAATCCGGACGATATTACTAATTTATTCATATATTTGTATGTTTTTGATTTATTCGTTTCTTTCTTAGTTTGCGAGACCGGAAGAAACGAGTGTTAATAGATTAAAAAACGTTTGAATTTAATCGGGTGGCATTTTTAATGTTTGCCCGATTTTTTGTTGTGGCTGGTCAGGTTTCTCTCATTCTGTTTATTTTTTAAGGGTTTGATAATATGTTTAATTATTGCGTTGAAGTACAATGGTATCTCCTCTGAAATGGGTATGAAACTGATCCTCGAAGTTGATGATTTTTATGATTTCGTCTATTTGCTGCTTCGATGTGAATTTTCCCGTATATTTTTCGTTGCGGCTAAACTCATCCGGGATAACGATGTTTACACCGTAGTATTTTTCCAGCCTCTCGGTTATTAATTCGAGCGGTTCGTTGTAAAATGCATACGTTCCGCTTACCCACGATGCAGCCTCGGCCGCATCCACATCGTTTAACGTTACCTGGCCGGTGTGTTTGTTGAAGCGAAGTTGCTGGTCGGGATTTATAACGATGCGCTGGTCGGGGTTGTTTTCTTCGTCAAACGTTTCCAAGCTAATCTTTCCCGAAATGAGTGTCGTAACGGAATACACATCCTCGGAATAATTCATTACGCTGAAGCGTGTACCCAGCACGCGAATAACCTGCTTCCCGCCGCGTACAAGAAACGGGGATTTTTCGGCTTTTACAACATCAAAAAGAGCCTCGCCGTCGAGATACACTTCGCGCTGATTCTTTTTAAATTTCTTGGGGTATTTCAACACGGAAGAGGCGTTTAATTGCACGGTTGAGCCATCGTGAAGTTGTATTAATTTCGGTTCGTCCCGAAACTCTGTTCGCACTTCTACCCACAAATCAGACTGATTGACTTTTGCATAAAACAATATCGAACCCACGGCTATCAATCCGACAAATACGGCAGCAACAGCTATCATCCACCGGTTTAACCGGAGAATTGTTTTCGGAGCCGAAACCGATTTGTGCTGAACAGCACTTTCGTGTAATTTCTTCCGCAAGCGATCCCAACCGGCATCAATATCGAAACGTTCTTCTGCAGGAAGATTTTCTTTCCGGTTATCGAAAATTTGTTTCATCTGAAAAAACAAATTCTTATTTTCTTCAGAAGCATAAAACCACGAAGAAAAAATTCGCATTTCTTCCTCCGTAACGTCCTTTTGTAGTACTCTAACGATTATTATCTCTAACTCGTTTTTCATTGTCTGTTTTCTGTAAAGTTACAAACGCAATTGTCAATTTTATGCTCTCGTTATTATTAATACGATTACACAACAAAAACTACTTACGCTTTTTTTGAGTTTTTTATAAATTTTGTGCTAAATGCAAAAAAGAAACCACCAAAACATGTATCAGGCTGTTACGAATAAGCTTTAATGCCTTGTAAACCTGAGCTTCCACCGTTCTAACTGAAATTTGAAGATGATCTGCAATTTCGGAGTGTTTTTGGTTTTCGAGATAGGATTTGGTAAATATTGTTTTGCATTTTGGGGGGAGTTTCTCGATGGCTGAGAAAATGGCCTTGAGATGTTCTTCTTGGAGCATCACGTCGTCTGATGAGTCGCTCCATTTTAGTTCTTCAATTTGCAATTCCAGCAGAGCTTTGCTCACAAAATTATCTTCTATGGTTTTGTGTCTCAGGTAATCTATGCAAGAATTCTGCACCATTCGGAAGAGATAAGCATCGGCTCCCCTGTCGCGCGAAAGAGACATCCGCTCTTGCCACGCTTTCAGAAAAACGTCGTGCACAATGTCTTCCGCCGTAAAAACATCTACGAATTTACGGGCAAAAGAAATCAGCGAAGGCGCTTTTTGCAGATAAAAATTCTTAAAGTGCTCCTCATTACCGAAGGTTATCATTGCACTCTATGTTTAAAGTGGTTAAATTATTTTTCTGTTTGCAAAGATAAGAGAATAATCGAAAAATGCGGTTAAAAAGTTTTTTTTGGATGATAAAGGTTATTGTTGCTTTAAAATATGATTTTAAAAAAATTCAACTTACATATTAAGAGTGCTTTTGTTTTTTCCGCTTCTCAATTCCGTTTATTTTCATTCCAATAATAGCTGTCGGGGTACATTCTGTGGCCAAAAATGGCCGTTCCAACCCTCACAATGGTGGCTCCTTCCTCAATGGCCGTTTCCAAATCTCCGCTCATTCCCATCGATAGTTCGTCCATTCTTACATTCGGGATATTCTGACGAATAATTTCCTGCTGCAATTCTTTCAACAGCTTGAAGCATTTTCTCACCTTTTCGGTTTCGGCGCTGAACAGTCCGATGGTCATCAAGCCTTTGATGCGAATATTTTCAAACAGGGAAGCTTGTTTAATGAATTCGATAGTGTTATCGGGACTGATCCCGAACTTACTTTCTTCGGCAGAGGTGTTTACCTGAATCAAGACATCCATTTCCTTTTTCTCAAAAATCAACCGTTGATTCAACTTTTCAGCCAACTCCAACCGATCGAGCGACTGGATGCAGGTAACGTTGAATTTCAAAATGTCCTTGATCTTGTTGGTTTGAAGGTGTCCGATAAAGTGTTTTTGATGCGGAAAACCGGCTAATTCATCGAATTTCGATTTGATTTCCTGTACTTTATTCTCTCCGATAAGTGTTTGTCCGGCTTCGAAAGCCATTTTTATCCTGTCGCCCGGAACGGTTTTCACAGCCAGCAGCAACTTCACCTCATCCGGATTTCTGTTGCAGCTTTCGCAGGCTTTTTCAATCCGTTTGAGTATGGCGGTTATGTTGTTGGTTATCGTATTTTTATCGTTCATGTTAAGCGTTGTGTAAGTCTCATCTGAAAACAAATATACACGACTTATTTCTTTTTCAACAAAAAACGCTTCGTCAAATACTTGCGCATCGGTTCATCGTACAGCTTCAGGCTGAGGTATGCCAACAAGATATTTCCGAAGAACAAAGCCAACGCCACATACCAGGTTTGTGAAAATGTGAGGCTGTTGCTCCACAACCACGCGTAAAACAGGTACATGAAAGGGTAATGCACCACGTAGAGCGGATAGGAGATATCACCTAAAAATTTACAGAATTTCGAGGTGCTTTTGTCCGTTACCTTGCCCGAAGCGCCCAGGTAAACCAGCACCGGAAAAACAATAATGGTGCAAACGGCGTCGTACAAACCGTTTTTCCACGGCGCGCTGCCATCACCGATGTAAGGCACGGAAAGCAAGGCAACAATTATCAATCCGCATATCCAAAAAGCGCCTCTGATGTGTATCGGCTTAAAATTGCGCGACATCAGCAAACCGATTGAGAAGGAGAACAACAACCGCAGGAAACCTCCGTGCAGGTTATAATCTGTCATAGACCATCCCACGCCTAAATGCCCGTAACCTGAAAAATTGAACACCGCGAACGAAGCCAATCCCGCGCCTGCCAACACTACAAGCACCGTAAGCGCTTTGGTGGATAGCCGGCGGATAAACAGCGCGTAGAGAATATTACCGATATATTCGAAAAACAATGTCCAGACAGGCCCGTTCAACGGAAACATCTCGCCATTTCCACGCACTTCAATCCCCGAACCCGGCGCCGCGGGAATCAGAAAAAGACTGAGAAGCATGGCCAGCAAAACCATAGACAACGAAACGGGCGTTCCGTCCCACTGCTTGCTGCCTTGAATGATAAACGTAATAACACCGAACACGATTCCCAAAACAATCATAGGATGCAGGCGGATGAGCCGGCGTTTGAAAAAGTCTTTTGTTTTCAAACCGGTACTCCATCGGTCGTCATAGGCATAACCGATAACGAATCCCGACAGAACGAAAAAGAAATCGACGGCCAGGTATCCGTGATTGAATCGCTGGTCAATGGGGCTTGTTGCAAAACCTTCGAAAATATGATACAAAATAACCATGAGGGCCGCCACACCGCGCAATCCGTTTAGGATTTCGTAATGGGGTTTAGTATCTGAAAATGCAGCGGCAGAAACTTTTGTTCCGGACATTAACGTTGAGTTGTGAGATTATTGAGCGCGCAAAGGTAAGAATTATGCGTTACATTTTGTACGCATCGCGTCCCGATTGATAAATATCGTTGCCCCGGCAATCGATAGCCACCACCACAGGCAGTTCTTTTACCTGTAATTTTCGGATGGCTTCGGTTCCCAATTCTTCAAACGCGATAACTTCGGCACTCTCCACGCACTTTGCCATCAACGCGGCGGCTCCGCCAATGGCGGCGAAGTAAACGCCGGTGTGTTTTTTCATTGCTTCGATAACTTCGGCGCTGCGTGTGCCTTTACCAATCATCACTTTCAAGCCTTCGGCTATAAGCGTGGGCGAGTAAGCATCCATCCGTCCGCCGGTAGTTGGCCCAACGGAACCGATGGGTTTCCCGGGTTTGGCAGGTGCGGGGCCGGCGTAATAAACGGCTTGTCCGGCAAAGTCGAAAGGCATGGGTTCGCCGCGCTCTAACATTTCGCACAGTCGCTTGTGGGCCGCATCGCGGGCCGTATAAACCGTTCCCGAAATATAAACCATATCGCCCGCTTTTAAGGAGCGGATGGTTTCGTCAGAAAATGGTGCTTGTAAGATTAGTTTGTTGTTCATTGTTGTTGTTTTTGTTACGAAGGCAAAGCCATCGTCTCCCAGTCACAAACTTCCTTCCGCATGCCTTGTTGCGTGACAACCGATATTCACCGACACCGGAAGTCCGGCAATGTGCGTGGCGTATGTCAGGATATTTACGCCTAAGGCGGTGGTGGTTCCGCCAAATCCGGCAGGGCCGATTCCGAGTTTATTGATTTCGGCAAGCAGTTCGATTTCCAACGCGGCAAGTGCAGCATCCGGATTTTGGGTGTCTAACGGCCGAAGCAACGCTTTTTTACTCAAGTATGCGGCTTTTTCCATCGTTCCGCCGATGCCGACACCCACGATAATGGGCGGACAAGAATTTCCACCGGCAGCCGAAATTGTTTCCAACACAAATCGTTTTACGCCTTCCACACCTTCACTCGGTGTGAGCATTTTCAGCGCGCTTTTGTTTTCGCTGCCAAAGCCTTTGGGCGAAACGGTAATGTGAAAAACATCGTCGGGAACAATTTCGTAATGAATTACGGCAGGCGTGTTGTCTTTGGTATTTTCGCGATAAATGGGGTCTTTCACCACCGATTTGCGTAAATATCCTTTCTCATAACCTTGCCGAACGCCCTGATTGATGGCATCTTCGATAAATCCGCCTTCAATTTGCACATTTTGTCCCATGCGCACAAAAACAACGGTCATTCCCGTGTCCTGACACATCGGGCTGCGTTCTTCTCGGGCAATGCGGGCATTTTCGATAAGCGTACCCAAAATTTCTTTCCCGAGCGGCGATTTCTCAGTTTGCAAACAGCTTTTGAACTTTTGGTTGATATCATCGGTAATCACACAGCACGCTTCAATGCAAAGCTTTTCCACCAAAGCGGTTATATCTGACACGTTTACTTTTTTCATTCCAAACTTTTCCGGGTTAAGAAATAACGGGTGTTTCGGTTTTCCAAATCTTCGGTATGATTGTCCACAACGCCTATCAAACAGTGGGTTTTTGTAGCGGGATCATAAATAAAGCGTTTGACGAGCGAGAAATTTTTGATTTCCGACGTGTTTTTCACATGAAAGCGCGAACCGTCGCAAGTCACAATTCTGTCTCCAATCATTATATGGTCTTCATCGTAATAGGAGATGGGCATATTTTGCGATATCTTTTCATCGATAAGCACAGCAAGTTTTTCCAAATCGATATCGGGTTTTTGGTAAAACTTAATCACAAATCCGTTTCTGATATCGGAAAAGAAATATTCATCCGCTTTGATGTCAAAAGATTCATGAAGCACTTCGGTAGTAACTTCTTCGGCTGAATGCGCCATTTTACGGAACAAAAGCGATTCGTGTACAATCCGGTAAACACTTTCGGGTTGCGGCCCGAAAAGGCTCGGACGGGTAACGATGATCTCTTCGCCGATTCCCACAATGATGTCGGCATTTCTGCCTAACGCCGGATACAGCAAATTGAAATGCTCGATGACTACACGGCGGTTGCGCTCCAGCAACGAGTTCACGTAATCCACAATTTCGTACATCTGCGTGAACGCCATCTGAAAGCGGATATCGAGATGGAAAGTAGTGGCATCATCCACTTCCATCATCGAGTTTCGCACTTGCAGCATCTTGCGCGGATTCACAATATCGTCGTCGTTTGACAGTTGCAGACCGGGGAACATTCCCTTTATCAACGACGATTTTCCGGCACCCGCATCACCCACGATACCGATAAGACGGTCGCTGTAATTCAAATGCCGGTGCGAAATTTGCTCGCCGAGAAACATCAGCCGCTCCTTTCCGCGTGGTGCGAAGTATTGCGACGAAACCATGTATTCTTGAATGAAGTTACGCATGGGAATTTACGATTTACGATTTCGGATTTGGGATTTGGGATTTGGGATTTGGGAATTATAATTCAAATTGCAGTTTCATTAACGGGGCGTGTTGCTGCGCACCATACACATCGGTTTCGCCCAATGCTCCCGAAGGAATAGGGCGTACGATGGTTGTTTTTATCGCTTTCGCTGGGTCAAAATGCACTACGCCGATAATCTTCGACGCGGGAATTTGATACAGTTTGGCAAACATTTTTTCGTTGAATACTTTTGCCGCTTTCACACGTTCGTATATTTCGAAGTCCTTAAAAATAACGTCAAACGTTAATTCATACGGACCCGAATTTTTGCTTCGGATGACGGAAGCTACGTCGGTTAGATTGTATTTCATTTTGTTTGTTTGTTTTAGAGCAAAGAACAAAGAACAAGGAGTAAAGATTGAAAATCAAAACTGAATATATTCTATCGGAAACAATGATTTTGGGTCGTTCACTTTCATCAAGTGGTAGATGTTGAACTCGAAAACTTCGCCCATTTTTGCATCGGATGGTGAAAACGGAAATGCCAAGTTTCCTGCTGTGGCAATACGTCCTTCGTAACCGAAATGAAGCATGGTGCTTCGTGCAAATCCGCAAATAGTGTCGGCTTGCTCCTGCGTTGGCGCAACTGCTTCGATGATGATAAGCAACTCATCACTTGCGCTTTGCGGCGTATCAGGAAACATGGCCATCACGCCATTTCGGCCGTAAATCTTGAAATCAAGAAAGAAATCGGTAATGCCGTAATTCTCAAAGTTGTTTTGCACACGGTCTTTTACGCTTTGTGTGATGCTGTCGATTTTTGAAATCATAATCGGGTCTTTCACGCCGGCGCAAGAAATGGTTCTGTATCCAACTCGCTTTACCCCTTCCAGTTTCACAAAATATTCTTCCGTAGGCACAAAACGACTTCCGCTTACGCGTACTTTATTATCATCGATTTGCTCAAATTTCGATTCATGCAAGTTGATGGCTCCGCCGGGACCGGGTAAAATGTACGGATTGGTTTTTTCGTACAATGTGTGTGCAGCAACAGAAAGCGTAGTACATTTACGCAAAGGCGAAAGTGGTTCGAGCACGAAATTGTCTTCGTGCAAATAGCCAAACATGCAATCACTTCCGCTTCCAGGCAGCGCGGCAATAGCGGCACATTCCAAAATTTTACCTAAATGAATGGCAAGCCCTTTGTCAAAGCCGTTTTTAATGGCGAGCGCCGAGAAAACCGACGGGTCGTA
>CAKTUP010000052.1 GCA_934621705.1 uncultured Petrimonas sp. | reverse complement strand
CTGCGAGTAGGCGATTTCGCGCTGCGATTTGTTTAGTTGCTGCTGCTTGATGTTTCGGTTGTTTTGCAACGCAATGTTGATGCACTCTTCGAGGGTGTATTGCTGCGCGGATGCCGCGAACGACAACGTGCATAATATGGTGATGAGGATGGGTTTCATATATTTAATTACTAATTTCTAATTAACTAATTACTAATTGTGTAGTCGAGGTTTTAGGGTAAATGGCTGGAAAACTCAACGAAAACGCTTATTAGTCTAAAAGTCTTTTGTCGTCTGTCTTGATTCTTGGCTCTTGGTTCTCGTCTCAAATGCGTCAGACGCGGCAGTTTTACTTCTTCACTTCCACAATTTCATTTCCACGCACTTTATCGTTCAGTTTCAATCCATCAACGATTTCTATATTGATACCGTCGGAAAGGCCTACTTTCACGTTCTTGCGTTCAAATTCCTGCGGTTTTTCGTTCTTTACCGTGTAAACAAATGCCGAATCGTTGCTGAACTCGATGCAGCTTTCGGGAATGGAAAGCACGCTGTCGCGGCGGTCGAGGATAATATCGGCATTAGCGCTGTATCCGGCGCGGATAAACACATCGGTAGGCATTTCCATAGCGGCTTTCATTTCGAAAAGGATGGCTCCGCTTTCTTCCACGCCTTTGGGCGAAACGTATTCCAGTTGGGCGTGGATTTTCTTGTCCTGAATGGCGCCGATTGAGATTTCCATCGGCATTTCCACCGAGAGTTTGCCCACTTCGGTTTCGTCTATTTTTCCCACGAAAAGCATATCGCTGAGGTTGGCAACGGATGCGATGGTGGTTCCGTCGTTAAAATTGTTGGACTGAATTACCGAGTTTCCCACTTTGATGGGAACATCCAGAATGGTTCCGCTCACGGTGGAGCGAACCAGCGTGTTGCTCAGCTTTGCCGTGCTTTGGGTTATGCCGGTTCTTACCAAGCTGAGGTTATCGCTGGCGGCGCGCAGTTCTTCCTGATCGTTGCGATACTGTAGCTGTGCTTTTTCGAATTCTTCGCGCGATATAACGTTGCTTTCGTACAGTTTCCGGTCGCGTTCGTAATTGCTGCGGCTTTGATCGGCAGCCAGTTGAGCGCGCGATACACGCGATTCGGCACCGCTGAGGTTTACCATATCGGGAACTACCTGAATCTTAGCGATAATATCGCCCGCCTGAACCATTTCGCCCGCTTCTTTATACACTTCGGCAATAATGCCCGACATTTGCGGCTTGATAAGGATTTCGTTTCGCGGCTGTACTTTTCCGGTGGCAACCGTTCGTTTTTCGATTTTGTGCATTGCAACGGTTTCAATCTGATAGTTTTTCGCTTTAGGGCGCGATTTTTGCCAAAGGAAAACAAATGTCCAGATGACCAATAGTCCTAAAAGAACAAGACCGGAGATTTTGAATACTTTTTTCATTGTGAATTAATGTTTACCCCTAAATCCCCTGAAGGGGACTTTGTGGGTTGCGAATTATTATTTATTGTGTAATTTACTCTAATTAGTTGCACTCCCTAAGCCCCCTTTAGGGGGTTGGGGGTTTTATTCTTCCCTTATCGCTTCAATCGGTTTTATCATCATCGCGCGCTGTGCGGGAATAAATCCGGCGAAAGTGCCGATTATCAGTAATATTGTCATCGAGCCGACTGCCATTCCAAACCCGATTTGCGGGTCTTTGAAAAACTGGTCGCCCTGGCTCAGTGCGATTCCTACAGCCGAAAGCAATCCCACGCCCAGCACAATTCCGCCGATTCCGGCCAGCACGGTGAGCACAACGCTTTCGGTGAGGATTTGTCCGATAATGTTGTTCGGTGTGGCTCCCAGTGCGCGGCGGATTCCGATTTCTTTGGTGCGTTCGCGAACGGTTACAAGCATAATGTTGCTTACGCCGATGGCTCCGGCAAGCAGCGTACCCAATCCCACTATCCAGATAAGGGCGTTGATGCCGAGAAACAGGTAGTTGAACATCATAAATTGATCTTCTATGTTCATCGACCCAACGGCTTCTTTGTCGGCAGGGCTGATTTGGTGAACGCTTTTGAGCGTTTCGGTTACTTTATCCTGCACCACTTTCGCTTTAATGCCGGGACGGGACGTGGCTCCTAAAAAATGGATGATATTGCCCTGATTAAACGCCTTTTGCATGGTGCTGAACGGCAGGATAACCGATTCATCGGTTGAACCGCCGATGCTGGCGTTCGACATTTTTCGCGCCACACCGATTACCTGAAAGTAAATGCCGTTCACCTTTACCAATTTACCGATGGCGTCTTCGCCTTTCTGAAACAGTACTTCATACACGCGCTCGCCAATGATGCATACTTTGCGGTTTTCGGCAATATCGATATCATTAATGTATCTGCCGCTGATGATCTTGCTTTTTTCTATCAAATCATATTCCGGATAACATCCTTTCACCTGATAAGAACCGGCTTTTTCGCCGCGAACCACGTTCTTGTCGCCCGATCCGCCAAAAAGCATGGGCGAGATGTATTGCAATTCGGGTACGTTGCGCCGGATGATTTCCACATCGCTGTTGAGCATATTCCATCGGCGGCCTTTGCGGAAACCTTTGTAGGGTTCCGATGTGTTTTCGGTCCAGAAAAAGCAGGAGTTGGCGGCAAATCCTTCCACCTGCGACGAGATGCCTTTTGCCAGCGCATTGCCAGCGCCCACCATCAGCACCAGCATAAACATTCCCCAAAATACGCCGAAGGCGGTGAGGAAACTGCGCGATTTGTTGTGGGTGATGGTTACCCAGATTTCGTACCAGCGGTCGAGGTCGAAAGTCCCTCCAAACCTCCTCCAAGGGGAGGCTTTTGCGGGCTGTGGGTTATTGTTTTTATCGTTCATTTTGTTTGGTAACTAAATCGTAAATCCGAAATCTAAAATCGTAAATTGATTCACTCCTGTCTCATCGCTTCAATGGGTTTAATTTTTACCGCTTTGCGGGCGGGCAGATATCCGGCAATGACGCCCGCGATAATCAAAACTATGGTGGCGAAAAAAGCGTATCCTATGTTTACTGTCGGGTTTTTAAAGACCGACATCTGCGGGCCGTCGGTAATCGGTTGTCCGTTGGCGGATTGTTCCATCACAAAGTTTATCAGCTCGGTCAACCCGATGCCCAACATCAATCCGATGTATCCGAAAATCGCCGTAATGATAAGCGACTCCAGAATAATGGTTTTGAGAATGGACGCCGGCGGCGCGCCAATGGCTTTTCGGATTCCGATCTCGCGCGTGCGTTCCTTTACCGAAACCAGCATAATGTTGCTCACGCCCACAATTCCCGCAATGAGCGTTAAAATACCGATGATGGTGACAAAGAGCGTGATGCCGCCGAATATTTTTTGCGATTCAATGTAATCGGCTTGCGCGTTGTTTACCCAAAGCGCCTGCGTGTCTTTGGGGTCGAAGTTGAGGCTTCGTCCCATCAACCCGCGCAGCGATTCGTTGAAACTCTCGTTTTCTTCTTTGGTTTCCAGCCCTTCTACCGTGAATGTGATTTGGTTGAATTTCTTGCTCGGATTATAAATGGCTTGTGCTGTTGTGAACGGAATGTAGGCGTTGGGAGTTCCCCAGCGTATTTTTTTGGTGTTAATCCCTACCACTTTAAACATCAGCGCGCCCACTTTCACGTATTCTCCCAGCGCCGATTTTCCTTTGAATAGCGTTTCGGCGATTTTGTTGTCGAGAACGATGACTTTGTTCTCGTCTTTCACATCGAGTCCGTTGATGAAACGTCCGTTTTCGGGAGAAATGACAAGCAACTCTATCTCGCGATAATCGGGCATTACGCCGCGGATGTTGTATGCGCCGTATTCCGAACCGAAGGTTATGGTTTGGTTGCGATCGACGCGGGCGGCAATGAGGCGGCTTTCGTTCACGTCGGATTTGATAAGCTCCACTTCCTTGTCTGCAAATTGCAGGTTTCGTCCCGATTTTAGTCCGTTGTGCGGCTGGGATGTTGTGCCCGACCACAATGTAATGCGGTTTACGGCGCGGTCGCTGAAGTTTTCCATTACTCCGTTTTTCAATCCGTTTCCGGCGCCAATCAGTACGATGAGAATAAAAATTCCCCACGAAACCGATAGTCCGGTGAGCGTTGTGCGCAGTTTGTTCTTGCGCAAGGTTTGGAGTATTTCTTGTAAGTGATCGTTCATGAAATTTACGATTTTAGATTTACGATTTACAATTTGTGTGCAGCCGGCATCAATCGTAAATCGTAATTTGTAAATCTGAAATTATTGTCTGCGGGTTTCCGATTCAATCTCACCGTCTTTCAACCGAATAATTCGGTTGGTGGCATCGGCTACCGATTGTTCGTGCGTAACGATGATGGTGGTGATGCCTTGGTTGTTTAAATCCGAGAGCACGTCCATAACTTCTATGGTGGTTTGGCTGTCGAGAGCGCCGGTGGGTTCGTCGGCAAGGATCACTTTCGGGTTCGAAATCATGGCGCGGGCAATGGCCACGCGTTGTTTTTGCCCGCCCGATAACTCGCTGGGTAAGTGGTGCGCCCAGTTCTTCAATCCCATTTTGTCGAGATGCTCCATCGCGATTATATTGCGTCTTTTGCGGCTGATGTTTTTATAGTAGAGTGGGAGGGCCACGTTTTCCAGCGCATTTTTGAAATTGATGAGGTTGAACGACTGGAAGACAAAACCGATCATTTCGTTTCGGTATTTGGCGGCCTGTGTTTCGCTCAGGTTTTTTATGAGCGTGCCGTTGAGACGATATTCACCCGAATCGTAGCTGTCTAAAATACCCAGGATATTGAGTAATGTAGATTTTCCGGAACCGGACGCTCCCATAATCGACACATATTCACCTGTTTCAATCTCCAGATCGATATCTTTGAGGGCGTGCAGGGAAATGGCTTCGGTGTGGTAGGATTTGTTTATTTTCTTGAGATTGATCATTTTTTTGCTTTGGGCTTTGGGCGTTGGGCAGGGGCTTGAGCCGATTTTCTCTTCACCCTATGCCCTTGCTCTATGCATTGTTTTACAAAAGTAATGCTTTGAATAATACTATGCAATACATAATACTATTGGAATTATAAAAATTACGATTAATTAACTTGTTCTTCTGCGGATAATTCCTTTTGAATAGTTTCGGTTATATCGTTGATATTAATATCCAGCAACTTCATTTTTTTGACAATAGAAGGCAGTTCCGATTTCATAAATTCTTTTTTATACATTTCCTTCACTGCCTTTTTCGCATCCGAAGCAATGAAGAAACCTACACCGCGTTTGTCGTAAATAACATCGATGGATTTCAGGTGTTCGTAACTTCGCATTACCGTATTGGGATTAACCCCAAACAAAATCCCCAGTTCGCGGATGGAAGGAATGCGCTCATCCCCCCGATATTCATCGTTGAGAATTTTCTCGCAGATGGTGTCGGAAATCTGTAGATATATGGGTTTGTGATCGTCGAAATTCATAGCGAATCAGTATTTTTTGTTTTTTAATACCCAATACGAGCCAATCATTAGCAGTATCGGCAGTACTATTTGCAGAAAAATGCGAAAGATTTGTACCGTAACAACAAAAGGATGGTCGTTGGCGCGAATATCAATAAGGCCCCTGTTTCCAAGATCGAAATTGATATTTTCGCTATCGCTGATTGTTGACAGTGAATCCCAAATGGTTATTCCAATGCCCGCAATAGCCAAAAAAGCGATTAGCGTGAGAATAAACACACCGATTGTTTTTAGAATTTTCCGGCGTGTGAAAAGCAAATTACAAAACAGTATGATTTGCATCAGAACAAAATCCTGTGTGAGCGTTCCCAGGCTAAAAAAATCTTTTACCGTGGAAGTAACTGCGTAACCGCCATATACTTTCGGGAAAATAAAAGCGAGTAAACTGTCTGTCGCGCCAAATAACAGAAGCATTGCCAGCGGAGCAACGAGGCATGTTAATTGCATGGCGACGTATTTTTCGGTTGCCGATGCGGGTAGCATTACTTCGGTCAGTCCTTTTTTGGGATGGTTGTAATTATAATAAAGCAGGAACGGCGAAAAAATGAGAACAAAACGCATGAAAAGGTTTAAAAGTACTTCTCTATCCTTTACGCCGATGCTGATACCGATATTTATAGCGTTTAAAATGAGAAAAAGCAACGGCAAGCCGGCGTAAATGGCGATATTAAGCAGCGCCGATTTCGGGTTGCTTTTCAAACTTCTGCCCATTAACTGAGAAAACCGATTGAGTTGAAATGTATTGTTGGTCATTGTTGTAATGTTTGATGATGGAAGATGGGTGATGGATGTTATTCTGAACGCAGTGAAGAATCTGAAACATGTTCGTTATTCAATTCGAACAGTTTCTGAATTTTTTCCTTATTCCGCATGGTTGTATTGAACAACGCTTCCAGATTTACCCGGCTTTCTCCGGTTCCCGGGTTTTCGCTCACGCAGAGGTAACCGCCGAGCGTGGGTTCGGAATAAAGAGCGTCTGCCGGAATTGAGGAATGAAGCCCGAAATAGAGTTTTTCGGAAATACGTTCCAGCGACTCGTTAAGCAGCACGGCTCGGTTGTCCAGAATGATAATCGGGTCGATGAGGTTTTCCAAATCGCGTACCTGATGCGTGGAAATCACCGTGCAGGTGGTGTCTAAGCAATATTCCGCCATCACTTGCCGAAACAGTGTTTTCGACGGGATGTCCAATCCGTTGCTCGGTTCGTCCATCAGCAGCAAATCCACGTTAGTTGCCAGTGCGAAAGCGATAGCCGCTTTTTTGGTTTGTCCGTGCGAGAGTTTGTTCAGCTTCTTGTCGGCATCCACGCTAAATTCGTTGAGAATGGTTTGGAATTTGTCGTAATCGAATTTCGGATAAAACGGTGCATTCAATTTGGCAAACTGTGCCGCCGACATATCTAATTGAATGTATTCCAGGTCTTCGGGTAGGTAATACAGCCGACTCAAAAACGAAGGCGTTCTGCTGGAAGGATTTTCGCCGTGCACCGTGCAATTGCCTGAGAACGGTTTTTGCAATCCGCAAACGAGTTTGAGCAGGGTGGTTTTGCCCACGCCGTTTTCGCCCAGCAATCCGTAAATTTTTCCGGCTTCGAGCGTCATCGAAATATCGCTCAAAATTTCTTTCTTGCCGTATTTAAAGGAGAGGTTGTTGATGGTGATCATTGTTTTTTGCTTTTAGCTGTTGGCTATTGGCAGTTAGCCTTGGGTGAGCTGGAGAACCGTTGTGCCAATAACGCTGGGTTTGTATTTTATTCGTTTTTTCTGTAAATTTTAATAGCTTTCTCTACTTCGCAGATAGTTAATAGCCAATGACTAACTGCTATTTTTTGCGTTATAGTGAAATAGTGCACCGCAAAGGTAGTTTTTCTTTATTTATCTACAACTGATATCGTTTTTTTTTAACGTTATTTTAGTAGTTGGTTGTATTCTCAATTTATCTTATATACTCCTTCATTACTTCTATTTCTTTTTGAATGTGCCGGTTAGGCGTTTGCTTGTTTTCTTTTGGAAGAGGTAATCTTTTGAGTTCTTCCAATTCCAATTCTCTATCGTTGTGATTATCGATGGGGCGAATTTGTTCAACTTTCGTTTTTTCGGTTTCAAATTCTTTCAACGTGTCGTTTTCGCAAGAAGTTAACGCGAAAGAGATAGCTAATGCTACGATGGCTGTTTTTACTACATTTGTTTTCATTTTGTTTGAGTTTTAAATTGTTTTATTGATTACGTTTTTTTGTTTGATGGAGGTTTTTTTATTATTTGTCGGCAAGTTGTAACGTTGCTTCCGATTTTTTCTGAGCCGGACGATTTTGATTTTCTTTTGGAACGGAAGGAATAGCCTGTGAAGGATTTGTTTCTTTACGGATAGGTAATTCTTTCAGCAAATCCTTTTCCAATTCTCTGTCGTTCTGATTTTCGAGAGGACGAATTTGTTCGATGTTTACTTTTTTCGTTTCCATTTCATTCAATGTGTCGTTTTCGCAAGAAGTTAACGCGAAAGAGATAGCTAATGCTACGATGGCTGTTTTTACTACATTTGTTTTCATTTTGTTTGAGTTTTAAATTGTTTTATTGTTATTGTTTAGTTGTCTATTTCGATACCTGATTAGTGTATTAGTGAAATAGTACACCGTAAAGGTAATGCTTCTTTTTATATCTCCAAATAAAATTTGAATATTTAACATTATTTAATATTAAAACCCCATGCAGAAAAACTGCATGAGGTTTTTAGTGAATTATTATGTTCTAAATATCAGCGTGTTATGTCCTGTTGTGCGAAATGATTAATCATTCAAATGTATAACTAATCCCACCCGTAAGCCAAAATCCGGGTTGAGGAATATTGCCAAAGTCAACGTGTGTGGTGTTGAATAGGTTATTGGCGTTGATAAAAATATTCATTTTCTTGAATTCATAATTTGCTTTTACGTCTAACAACGTGAACGGTTTAAAAGGCGTTGCTACCTCTTTGGCATTTTCTGTGGCTGTTGCGGGAATGTATTTAAGGTAATTTCCGGCGCGTTCTTGCCAGCGCAGGTTCCACGACAACGTGAGGTTTTTCACTACGCGGTGTTGTATTCCCAGCGTGAATTTATGCCGCAAATAATTGAATACATAAGCCGAAATGGGGTTGTCTTGTTTGGCATTATCGCTTTTTTGCGTAATGTGTTGATAACCGATTTTTACGTGCTGAACAGGTTGTTGTTCACCCAGCCATTGATACATATTGACGGCCACATCCACGCTTGCTCCGTAGGAGTTGAGCGATGCCAGGTTTTGTGCGTGATAGAGGTTGGAGGAAGTGTTGAGAATCCAGTCAATCAGGTTATCGCCTTTGGTGTAAAACGCGTTGAGGTTGGCAGTTAAAATACCTGTGTTGTAGCGTAGTCCGACTTCTGCGGATTGGGTATATTCAGGAGTGAGTCCGATAAATCCGCGGTGTTTCCCTGCTTTATAATACAAATCGGTAAAAGTGGGCATTCGGGTTGCTTTGCTCCACGAGGCGTAAAGGCTCACGGCATCGGTGGCGCGGTATGAGGCGTTTATGGCCGGATAAAAACCGTCGGCTTTTAGTGTGTCGGCAAGGGCTGTGTTGTAGTTATAAAGTCCGCCCACGGAGAGTGTCAGTTTATCGAAGACAAAATTGTGTTCGGCAAAAAAACTGATGTTGGAGCGGCTGTCCCACAGTGTGTAGTTGTCTTTTTTTTGGCGCATGGGTTTTCCCAAATTACTGCTCAATACTCCTTCGTTGCGAAATTCGCCGCCAAAACTGGTAATTCCCCAGCTTGACGCGTATTGCATATTGAGGTTGATGCCATACACATCGCTGCGATGATAGTTGGGCGCCGTGTACCACGAAGGAATATCGGGTGTGCCGGGGCGAAAGAGGTGATACGTGTCGTAGTGCCGGCTCCAATAGAGGTGCGGAATAAATTTCAGTTTTCCGCCCGTTTCACCTTTTATTGATGCAAAAATTCCTTGTGTATCGTCGTACTGATTGGGATATGCAGCGGCGTAAAACGTGTTGGCGCCGTATTTTTTGTCGTTCACCCCCGCCTGAATGTCGATGTGTGAACCGTTAATGTCGAAACGGCTTTGCCACAACACATTCGCTATTTTATAATCGCTGTTGGCAATGTATCCGCCGGAACGTTTGTATCCTGCCGATAGAGTGTGTACCGACGATTTCACGCGATACGCACCACGGGCTTCAGCGCCAAAAAGGTTGTGCATTCCGCCTTCTAATTTGGCAAATGCATTGCTTTGAATGTCTTTTTTTGTGATGATGTTTATTCCGCCTGAGAAAGCGCTTGCGCCAAAAGTAAGCGACGATGGCCCTTGCACGATTTCAATGCGTTCAATATCGGAAAGGTTGATGGGGATGTCGAAACTGTAGTGTCCGGTTTGGGGATTGGTAAGGTTAATGCCGTTGAGGAGGATGGCTGTCTGGTCGAAAGATCCGCCGCGAAGTGTGATATCGGCCTGTACGCCGTGCGGCCCGCGTTGAAGCACATCTACTCCCGAATAGTGGTTGAGCAGGTCTTCGATGCTCTTGACGGGCGCTCGCTCAATCTCTTTTGCGGTAATAACGGTTACCATTTTTGCCGACAAATTAAGCGGCAAACTTGCTTTGGAGGCGGTAACCACTACTTCGTCCAACTCTTTTTCGGGAATGGTGTCCGATTTTGTTTGGATAATTACGCTCTCTGCCGGGTTTACCGATGCGGCGTGGGCGCTCATCAGGGCGCAGCCCGAAAGTACGCCGATGGTTACAGCTTTGTGAATGCTGTTGAAAACGCTGTACGATTTTCGGGCAAACCGCTTAAATCGAAACGCTTTTTTGGTTGAAAATTGATTTTTACTGTTCATTTGTGATTAAAATTTTGAAATGAAGGGGCAAAAGTAGTCCTTTTCGGGCTGAAAAACGAGAAAAATCAATTTCAAATTGCTCATGGCAGGTGAAAGTATCCGTCAGGCCGGTAATCGGTCAGACGGTATGGCGTATCGTTTTGCCGCATCAATCGTAAATCTAAAATCGTAATTCGTCAATCACTTTATTCTTCCGTTCCTTTCTGCATCGGCACAAAAATAAAATCGCCGTGTTCTGTTTCTGTGAACTTATTTTCACTTACTCGCTTAATAACCATCATTTTTTGTCCTTGCCTGCCGCCTAAAGGAACTACCATCCATCCGCCGATTTTGAGTTGCTGTTTCAGTTTTTCGGGTACTTTTTCGGGAGCGGCGGTTATCAATATTTTATCGAAAGGCGCTTCATTGGGCAATCCTTCGTAGCCGTCGCCGAAAAACAGATGCGGATGATAACCCAATTTATTGAGCGTTTCTTTCGCCGTGCGATATAACTCCTGAAAACGCTCGATGCTGTAAACTTCGGCATCCATTTCGCAAAGCACCGCCGCCTGATAACCGCTTCCGGTACCGATTTCCAATACTTTTTCGCCTTGTTTCAGCTGCAATAGTTCAGATTGATAAGCCACTGTGTATGGCTGCGAAATAGTTTGTCCTTTTTCGATGGGCAGCGGGCGGTCGAGATAGGCGTATTCGCGCAGGCTTTCGTCGATAAACTCGTGGCGGGGAATAGCGGCAATAGCAGCTATGACCCGCTGGTCGGAAATTCCCTTTTTTTGCAGGCTTTCGGCCAGTTTTCGGGCTTCGGGATATTTGTTTTGCAAGATATTTTCGGTCATAAAGATTTCGGATTTTTTGTTTTTGTTATTCGATGCGCAGGCAATGGTTCCGGTACAAAAAAGAACAATTATTGAGTATAAAACGAGTTTTGTTTTTGTTTTCATTTGTTTAGCCCTAAAATTTTATAAAACCAAAGATAGTGAATTTCTGCATTTTAGCCTAAGTTATTTCAATATCATTCATTAATTGAAATTAAAATCGTAATTTCGCTTGAAATTAACTATCCGGCAAAATATGAGAAAAGCAACTTTTTTATTCCTTTTGTGGATATTTTCAGCAATATATGGTATGGCTCAAAACGAAAATAATCAGGACGCGGTAAACGCCGTTGGCGAAAAAAACCGGGGCGTTATTTATAATTCGGTAGAAAAATTGCACGCAACCCATTCGTACAGCAGCGAAATGGTAACGGAAGTTTTGTTGGGAATGCCCGTGAAACTGCTCGATAAAAATGGGGGCTGGCGGCACGTGCAAACGCCTGAGGGATACACCGGATGGGTTTCGGGTGCCATTGAACCGATGACCGAAGCTGAGTTGCGCAGGCATAACCAAAAACCGAAGGTTGTGGTTACGGGTTTGTATGCGCTTGCGTATGAAAAAGCAACCGTGAAATCGCAAACGATATCTGATTTGGTGGTTGGCGATATGTTGACGTTGAAGGGAACAAAAGGGAGATTTTTTCATGTTGTTTATCCCGACGGAAGAGAAGCTTTCATTCAAAAATCCGATGCTAAAGAGCTTGAAAAATGGCTGAAGGATATCGAATTTACGCCGGAAAGTATCGTGAAAACTGCCCGTCAGTTTATGGGAATTCCTTACGTTTGGGGCGGAACTTCGTCCAAAGGACTCGATTGCAGCGGATTTACCAAATTGGTTTATTTCCTGCACGGAGTTATTCTGCAACGCGATGCTTCGCAACAGGTGTTGACCGGAAAATTAGTGGATGAAACCGCCGATTTCAGTAATGTCCAACCTGGCGATTTAGTATTTTTCGGTTCAAAGGCTACCGATGAAAATCCCAAAGAACGGGTGGTTCACGTAGGTATTTATATCGGTAACAAGCGCTTTATCCACGCATCCGATTATATTCAAATCGGAAGTTTTGACCCGAGCGATTCACTTTTCGACGAATACAATACCAATCGGTATTTGCGTACGAAAAGAATTATCGGCGAGGAAGGCACGAAAGGTATCGAACGGATTTTCGAGAATGAGCTTTACAAGTAACACATCCGTCTGACCGCTCTAAACGGCCTGACGGATTTTTCAGAAGAAAGATTGAAGTGAGAATTACCGAAAGAAAATATTTTAACGAATACACCGAGCAAATTGGGAACCAGCTTCCCGATTTAATCCGAAATTTCAACTTTTCAGAAACTCGTCGCAATTTCGATTACCTGACAAAAGCATCGGCGGTTTATTCTTCAAACATAGAAGGTAACAGCATCGATTTGAATTCGTTTATGAATTATGAACTGAATAAAGATAAGTTTAAGCCGGGCAAAGAAATTGAAGAAATTGAACAACTTATTGATGCGTATGAATTTGCTCAATCGAACACCTTGTCGGAAAAAAACTTTCTTAAAGCGCATGAAATTTTATCAAAAACCTTATTGATAAAAAGTAAACGCGGGAAATACCGCACTGAACCGGTGGGCGTGTTTGGAACATCGGGAATGGCGTATTTGGCTGTGGAACCTGAGTTTGTTGCTGAGCAAATGAGTCTTTTTTTTAAGGAGATAGATGAATTGTTGAAAAGTGAGTTGACGGAAACGGAGATTTTCTATTTTGCTTCGCTCATTCATTTGCGATTTGTGCATATCCATCCGTTCAGAGACGGAAATGGCCGTGCTGCCCGCCTGCTCGAAAAGTGGTTTGTTACCGAAAAGCTGGGGAAACGGTTCTGGCAAATTCCATCGGAAGAGTATTATAAAAAATATCAAGCCGAATATTACGATAACATAAATTTGGGCGTGAATTTTTATGAATTGAACTACGATAAGTGCCTGTCGTTTCTCGAAATGCTTCCCAATTGTTTAAAAAATAACATCTCCGTCTGACTGTTCTAAGCGACCAGACGGATAACCCAAAATTTTAAAGCGAATTGGAACTCGCTTCACCCAAATGAAACAATCCCGACGTCAATTTATAAAATCATCGGCAACGGTCGCAGCAGCGCTTTCGTTGTCGTCATTGCCCGCTATTGCCAAAACCAAACGCATAAAATCTTCTTCGAAAATGAAATTATCCTGGACTCCCTACGACCTTGAACTT
>CAKTUP010000051.1 GCA_934621705.1 uncultured Petrimonas sp. | reverse complement strand
AGAAAAAATGATAAAGATGACTCACGACAAAGGTTTCAGAGGCTGGTATGGGATTGAATCGGCAGGACGCGAAAACATAAAGAAAAGCAAAGAATTGCTGTTAAAATATTTGCCCATGTAATTTTCGAGTAATGTACGAGACCATTTACTCCCGAAGAAAATTCATAAAAACACTCAGCATCGGTGTGAGCAGTTTACTGTTACTACCAAGATGTACGTTTGGGAAAGCTTCCGCATGGAGATTTTTCACAAACGAAGAAAGCGTGTTGGTAGATGCCATTGTTGAGCAAATAATACCCACCGATGAATGGCCCGGAGCGAAAGATGCTTTAGTCACCAATTTCATCGATAAACAACTGGTAGGGCCTTATACCAGGCATCAGGAAATTTACCGAAAAAGCCTTTCGGCGATTCAAACAGTCTGCAAAATTGCCTTCGGCAAAAGATTTGAGGAACTGGCATGGAATGAACAAACCGATTTTTTGAAAAATCTCGAAAGAAACGAAATAGTTCCAAAAATAACACAACAATCAGGAAATCAGTTTAGTGAAGCGGACAATGCACTTATGAAAGATTGGCTGAAAAGCAGTTTTTTCAACTTAATCAGGGATCACACCATGCAGGGGTTTTACGGAAGTCCACGCCACGGAGGCAATTACAAGTTCGTCAGTTATAGGATGATAGGATTGGATCCTTATCCGATTATGGGGCAAAACCGATATAAAGCAAGCAGCAATGGCTAACAGACACGTTAAGCAATTGTAGTAGGTGCAGGCGCCGGAGGCGGCGTAGTTGCCAAAGAACTGAGTGTGGCCGGAATGTCTGTTGTGTTGTTTGAACGCGGCGGATGGGCTAAATACGACGATCACGATCAGGACGAACTGTTCTCGCAGCGTACAACCGCTCTCGGCAACGCTTACGGACCCGACAACGACCGTCACAAACGGGTGAGAATATGGAGTGAAGGTGTTAAAACCATTGTTCTGCCGAATGATTGGAGTTACGGTAACAACGCAGCTTGCGTAGGATCGGGAACGGTAAGTTACGGAGCAATGGCCTGGAGGTTTATGCCGGAAGACTTCAAAATGAAATCCACATACGGACACGTTGAAGGTACAACACTCGAAGACTGGCCAATCAGCTACGAAGACCTGGAACCTTGTTACGAAAAAGCCGAATGGGAAATTGGCGTAGCCGGAGACGACAGCCTGAACCCTTTCGCACCGCCACGCAAAAAGCCTCAACCCATGCCTCCTTTCGAGCACAACAAAGAGGCACAACTGCTTCAGGCAACAGCCAAACGGTTGGGATGGCATCCTTTCCCCATTCCCATGCTCAGAAATTCCGTTCCTTACGGCGGACGTCCTCAGTGCTACAGAATACGCGGATGCGTTGGATTTGCATGTCCTGTAAACGCTAAATGCGGAACGCATAACACCGTTATTCCTGTTGCTATAGCTACCGGTAATTGCGAACTGAGAACCCATTGCGTAGTCAGTGAAATAAATGTGAACGGTTCGGGAAAAATAACCGGTGTAACTTATTTTGATGAAAAAAACAAAAAACAAACTCAAACGGCAGATATCGTAGTTGTAGCCGGAAGCGCTACCGAAACCGCACGATTGCTGCTAAACTCAAAATCAAACTTTTTCCCAACCGGCATCGGAAATGAAAACGATTGGGTGGGGCGAAATCTTCAGGGACACGCATACGCCGGTGCCAGCGGAATATTCGATTACGATATTTACGACGATAAAGGTCCGGGCGCCTCACTTGCCATCTGCGATTTTAACCACCACAATCCCGGCATCATCGGTGGCGGAGTACTTTGTAATGAATTCAATGCCCTGCCCTATCTCTTTACCGGTATCCGGCCGCCTGGCTCGGCCCAATGGGGATCAGAACACAAAAAGTTTCAGCGCGAGAACTACAAGCGCATCGGAAGAGTAATGGGCCCGTATCAGGAGCTGCCCAGTTTCGAAGCGCGGGTTGATGTGGACGACGAAGTAAAGGATTTTTGGGGAATACCCGTTTGCCGGATGTCCGGAAATGCAAGCATAAAAGATGCCGACGGCACTGCTTTTATGGCGGATAAATCGGAAAAGTGGCTGCTCGAAGCGGGAGCTATCCAAACGTGGAAAACCGGTGTCGTTACAGGTGAACGGGCTGTGGGAGGCGGACAGCATCAGGCCGGTACGTGCCGTATGGGCAACGATCCGAAAACATCGGTATGCGATAAATTTGGCAGAGTACACAGCACTCCCAACGTTTTCGTTGCCGACGGAAGTTTACACGTTACCAACGGAGGATTTAATCCTGCGCTCACCATAATGGCTTTGGGTTACTGGGTAGGCGGATATATCGCCGGTGAATGGCAGAAAGGCAACCGATTTAAATAGATGGCTATGGAAACTAAAAAATCTCGTAAGTCAAATTTCATTACCGTTTTAATTATAACATTAGTTGGTATTGTTCTGATATTTAGCAGTTTTTATACCTACTGGAATTCTGCTCCTGCGGAACAAACGTGTGCATCGTGTCACGAAATTTCTTCGCGGGTTACTTCCCTATCCCACTCGGCTCACCGTGAAGTATCCTGTAAAGAGTGTCACGGAACGGCGTTGAGCAACGGATTACACAGTCTTAAAGAAAAATCGATGATGGTTATCGGCCACCTGAAAGGCAAAAAACCGGATGAGGTAAGAATGAACGAAGAGCAGTACCTCGCTGTTATGGAAAGCTGCGTTCGATGCCACACGTCTGAGTATGCCAAATGGAAATCGGGCGGGCACTCAGCCAATTATTCCCATATTTTTTTGGATGAAAAACACAACAGCGTTGAGCAACTCAATTACGATTGTTTACGTTGTCACGGAATGTTTTACGAAAACTCCATCGATGAATTGGTAGATAATAAAAGCACAAAAGGCCCGTGGAATCTGATGGATAAGAAAAAAGCAACCCAACCCACGATGCCTTGCTCCGCCTGTCATAGCATACATGCGGATGGAGAAATTGTGCAAACTCCCGATTACGCCAATCCATCGGAAATATTTTACAATCGTGACGGTAAAATTCCCGAAGTAAGCTTCTACGCAAGATCAGAAAAAACACACATACCTGTTGATTTACTGTCTAAACCGAACATTACTCACGAAGGAAAAAACATTATGGTATCGGATGAACCGATGATGCGAAATTGTGTGCAATGCCATGCTCCAAACACCTTTCACGTATCTGCTACAAGTGACGATCGCACTCCACGAGGCGTACACGAAGGATTATCGTGTATGGCGTGCCACGAACCGCACAGTAACGATGCTAAGAACAGTTGCATCAAATGTCATCCTGCGATAAGTAACTGCAACTTGGATGTAACCACTATGAATACTACGTATGCCGATGCCGGTAGCCCCAATAACATTCATTGGGTATCGTGCACGGACTGCCATACAGATGGTTCGAAGAAATCAGTATTTGCACAGAACAGAACAATCCCGACACTCAATAAATAAGTTGAAATTTACCGGAAAAAACTCCCGTTGAACTATTAATACTAAACATTGTTCTAATTTTGTTTGGTATAAATTCAACATTCATGAATCAAAAAACTTTTATCACCACCCTGCTTTTTTTGTCGTTTATCTTTTCCGCAACGGCACAGGAAATCATCGCTCATCGCGGATACTGGAAAACGGACGGTTCGGCGCAAAACTCCATTGCCGCGTTAATGAAAGCCGATGCCATTAAGGCTTACGGTTCCGAAGTGGATATTTGGCTGTCGTCTGACGGAGTTCCGGTTGTAAATCACGATGCCGATGTAACGCTCGACGGCAAAAAGCTGCTGGTTCAGGAAACTCCTTTTGCCACCCTCCGGAAAGTAAAACTGGCAAACGGAGAGCCGTTACCTACGGTAGAAGAATACCTAGATGCTTTCGAGAAGTGTAAAAACACGAAACTTATCATCGAGTTTAAAACGCATCGAACTAAGGAACGAGAAGACGAGTTGGCTCAGAAAGTCATCAATATGGTTCACGAAAGAGGATTGCAAAACCGGGTAGAATACATTTCTTTCGGCATTAATTTCGTCGCTCAGGTTATAAAACTCGATCCGAACGCACCGGTATATTATCTAAACGGCGATCTTTCGCCCCGGGTAATAAAATCGATGGGCGCTTCCGGTATCGATTATCACCACAACGTACTGAAAAAGAATCCGCAATGGGTAAAAGAATCGCACGATTTGGGGCTGAAAGTCAATGTGTGGACGGTCAATTCCACCGAAGATATCAATAAAATGATCGATTTAAATGTTGATTTTATCACTACTGATGAACCACTTTTAACCGAAGAACTGATAAACAAAAGAAAATGACGTTACAAGAACAACTCGCAGTGGCAACCGAAATTGCCGTGGAAGCTCATACAGAACATTACGATAAAACCGGACAACCTTATCTGGGACACGTTTTGCGTGTGATGAGCGCCGGACATACGTTGCAGGAAAAAATTGTGGGCGCGCTGCACGATGTCATCGAAGACTCGGATTGGACGCTGGAAGATTTGGCAAAAGAAGGTTTTTCGGACGAAATTCTCAGCGCGGTAGATGCAATGACGCACTACGACGATTCGGAAACATACGATGAATATTTGCTTCGCGTAGCGGAAAACCCGATTGCCGTTCGTGTAAAATTGAATGATTTATCGGATAATATGGATGTCCGTCGCCTCAAAGAATTAGATGATGCAGCAATTTCCCGAATCCGAAAGTACCTGAAAGCGTATAAATTCCTAACGGAAAGCAACCCGCACCTCGTACCTCGTAACCCGTAACCCTGAAAATGGCCGGAATTTACATCCACATCCCTTTCTGCAAAACGCGATGCGTTTATTGTGATTTTTACAAAGAAACCGACGAAAGCAAAATAAACGATTTTGTTGCTGCTCTTTGCGCGGAAGCCACACTCCGAAAAAACGAAATATCGGAACCGATAAAAACCATTTATTTCGGTGGCGGAACGCCGTCGAGGTTGAACAAACAACACTTCGAGAATATTTTCGAAAACCTGTTCTCCAATTTTTCGGTTGAAAGCGATGCCGAAATCACGCTGGAAGCCAATCCCGACGATCTTTCGGAAGAATACATTCAATTGCTCCGGGAATTACCTTTCAACCGCATCAGCATCGGCATTCAAAGTTTTGACGACGATGAGTTGAAGTTTCTGAGCCGCCGGCACTCGGCACAGCAAGCCATTGAAGCGGTAAAACGCTGCCAACAAGCCGGATTCGACAATATCAGCATCGATTTGATGTACGGTTTACCCAAACAAACACTCGAAATATGGACCGAAAACTTACAAAAAGCCTGTGAGTTAAACATCCAGCACATCTCGGCCTACCATCTCATTTACGAACCTGAAACAAAACTTTATTCGCTGCTTCAAAAAGGAAAAATTCAACCGGTAACCGACGATACGAGCACCGAAATGTTTTCCACATTAATAGATGTGCTTTTGCAAAACGGTTTTGAACACTACGAGATTTCAAATTTTGCAAAAAACGAGTTGTATTCCAAACACAACACATCGTATTGGAAAAACGAAAAATACATGGGACTTGGGCCTTCGGCTCACTCTTACGATGGCGAAAACCGGTCGTGGAACGTGTCTTCACTCAATAAATATATCGAATCGGTTAAATCGGGAAAACTGTCGCAGGAAACCGAAAATTTAACACTTTCTCAAAAATACAACGAATTTATCCTGACCGGATTGCGCACCATGTGGGGAGTAGATTTGCAGCAGCTAAGAGAAAAATTCGGAAACAAGTTTTACAATTATTGCCTGCAAAACGCACAAGTATCCATAGATGAAAAACACCTGACCATTATCAACAATTCCCTGATACTTTCCACATCCGGCATCTTTATTTCCGACGGAATAATGAGTGAGTTGATGTTTATTAATTAAGTATCTGCCGGTATAAAATCAGCTGGTATTTTGTATATTTCCTCTGAATATCCTAATCTTACTTTGATAGATTAGGATTCTCATATCCTTTTGAAACGGTGCGATGCATCTTGTAATCGAACTTACAAACATTTGCTACAAATAATTAGGATGCTACGCATAAAAAAGACGGTTGGAATTTGGTTATCGACATTAAGCTTTGTAAAAAGTCAAGCTGCGTGGCAGCGTTTCATTTGTAGCTGGACAAATAAATGGCAATCGAATTCTTAGGTGCGTAGCACCGTCTCATTTTTCAATCTTACAAAGTAGCATTAGTTCGATATGAGAAAGTAAGGATAACCTAAAATGTTAAACTAATTTAAACATAAAATAATAACTATATTTATAGTATCTATTTCAAAATATTGAATTATATTTGCATCGTAAAAGGAATAAAAAGATAAATATGCAGGAAATTACAAAAGCACAAGAAGAAATTTTACACGCCCTCTGGGAAATAAACCAAGGCGCTATAAGTGATGTGTTGAACATACTGGACGAGCCAAAACCGGCTTACAACACGGTGGCAACGGTAATTAAAATTTTGGAATCCAAAGGCTACGTGAAACACGTTACCTTTGGTAAAACGCACGTTTATTCGCCCAAAATCAGCAAAACTGATTACGCTCAGCACGTGCTCAAAGAAACGTTTCGCGGACTGTTCAACGGCTCATCAAAACAACTATTTTCTTGTTTTCTAAAAAATGAAAATATCAGTCTGAATGAACTTGATGAATTGAAACAGCTTATTGAAAACAAAATAGAAAAATCAAAATGAACACTTCATTTATCCTATATTACGGACTGATTTTCGCAGTTATGACGGCTTTGCTTTTCTTGGCTTATCAATTGATATTCAGGAAAACAGAAAATTTTAAACTGCAACGATTTATGCTTTTGAGCATATTGGGAGTGTCGCTTTTGATGCCTTTTAACCCGGTAAAAATAACATTGCCTGCAGTAAATCTGGATATCGAAAAAACGATTTCCAGTTTTACTGAAAAAGCGGTAGAGGTGGATAACGGGGCTATCCAAAAAGATGGTTTTTCGGAACTAACAGTCGCTTCACCAGCAGAAACAGTCGTGAAAACAACCGAACGAACCCGAGTTTTTTCAGAGATTTTACTTTGGGTGTATTTCTTAGTAAGTTTTTTATTAATTGCTCGTCTATTACTGAATATCATTCAATTAACATATTGGTACTTTGCTTTTCCAAAAACTCGAAAGGACAGTTGCAGGCTGGTGCAACTTCCTGCGGATAAAACTACCTGCTCGTTTTTCAACTGCATTTTTATCAACGAAAACGGACTGAACAGTTCGGAGAAGCAACAAGTAATAACACACGAAAAAATTCACGCATCGCAATATCATTCTTTGGACATTCTACTGATTGAGCTAATCGGCGCCGTAATGTGGCTCAATCCGTTTGTTTGGCTGATTAAGAAAGAGATACGCCTAGTGCATGAATACTTAGCTGATGACGAAGTGCCGCATTCCGATTGGGAGAAAATCCGCTATCAGGCACTTTTGCTAAATCAGGCAACGGGTGGAAAAATCATCAGTTTTTCATCCCAATTTAAACAATCATTTATTAAAAAACGAATTATGATGATGGAAAAACAAAAAACAAGTAAAAAATCGGGGTACAAACTGCTTTGGTTTTTGCCCGTAGTTTTGCTGTTTGTTTTGGCAACGGCTTGGGTAAACGGACAGGAAAAAAATGAAAAGGTGAAGGAAGAATTAGTTCTTACCAAAAATGAAGAAGTTCAAGAAACACCTCTAACTAAACTTTTTGATGCGAAAGTGGTGGATAAAATTGCTAAAATTGAAATGACTATTCGTGATTACAATGACAAATCTCCTGTGGAGATTCAGGCATATTCAAATGCAACGATGCAGATTGGCTACACTCTTGGTTTCGTGAACGAGAAAGATGCAATAAATGTATCTGAAAAGTTATCTCAGAAATTCAACGAACATCCTGATGATAATAACAAATTTACTGCATTGCTAAATCAAAAGCAATCTAAAATGGATAATCCTCAGAAAATGTGGGCAAGATTTTATTCTCCAAAAAATAATCCGAAAGCACCAATTTTACTGCTAATAGCCTCTACTGAAGCTGCTGAAAATATCAATCTGAAATCGGCCAATATTGCCGATGTTATCAAAGAATATTTTCAATTAGAAGAGAAAGGAATTAGTAGCCGAATTTCTGTGGAAATGGTGAGCGAAAAACGTAATTAGATATTACATTTAATTCAAAAATATTGTTTTCAGAAAAGGATATGTGCTCATATATACATATCCTTTTCTTATTTATAGTAACGTGAGTTTCTATTTTTTTTCTGACTTAGATATATAAAATCAAGAATTTTTATTTAAGTTTGTCGAACAAACACATAAATTACATGCAGCCGATAATAGAAAACAACAAACTAAAAATTGCCGAAATTTGCAAGGATTTGAATATAAAAACGTTGCACGTTTTTGGTTCTGCAACCACAAATCGTTTCAACAAAGACAGCGATATCGATTTTCTATTGTCTTTTCCCGAAAATATTTCCATTGAACAATACACCGACAACTATTTTGAATTACACTACAAATTACGAGAATTATTAAATCGCGAAATTGATATCACCACCGAGCGAAGCCTTTCAAACCCCTATTTTATAGAAAGTGTCAACGAAACCAAACAACTACTCTATGAAGCGTGAAATATTGAAATACTTATCTGATATTCAAACTTCTATAAACTCAATTAATGATTATTTGGGAAATAAGCGAGATTTTTCTGAATATCTGAAAAACAAGCTACTACGCAGAGGGATTGAGAGAGAAATTGAAATTATTGGAGAAGCGATGAATAAAATTCTCAAGACAAACCCCGAAATGAATTTTAAAAACGCACGTAAGATTGTTGACACAAGAAATTGGGTAATACATGGATACGATAAAGTGGACGATGTAATAATCTGGGGAATTGTTGTAAACCACTTGCCCAAACTGCAAAAGGAAATTGAAAATTACCTCAATGTCAAATAATTATCAAAGTAAACAATTATTCAATGATTTAAAATAATTAAAAATTCTTTACTCTTTACTCTTTGCTCTTATAATCTTTTTCAATAATACCTCTTATAAGTCTTCTGAAACTCTCTCGACTTCAGAAACCTCGCCAACCACCCGTTCAAACTATCCAACAAAACCGGCGAATCTTTCCGCACCGCCCACGACTCCATTTGCGTGAAACTTATATCCGTTTCCACGTCAATTTCGGGCAGCTGCTCGGACAATTGCTTCGCAACCACTTCGTCGCAAACCGTGAAATCGATATCTCCTCCGGCCACCATCATTACCAGCTGTTCGGTTTCATAACGGGCGTTTTCAACGATGAAAATGGTATCTCCAATCTCGTGCGAAAGGTTTTGCAGGCGTAAAATAACGGGCGAATCTTTGTGTACGTGAATGGTTTTCTTGGCTAAATCCAGGTGCTGGCGAATGGGCGCAACGCTGTCGTTTAACGCAAGTTTTCGTTGCACCAGCACCTGTTTGTTCAGGTTTATGGATTCGGTAAAATTAAATTGCTCCCGCAATTGCGTGTTCACGGGAATGTTTCGGGCAACAACATCGTATTTTCCCTGTTGAAGCCCCGAAAGGTTTTCCTCCAAACTGTTTTCCAGAAAAACATTCACTTTCAACTTCCAGTCCTGTTCCAGTGCTTTGATCAGTTCGTACTGAAAACCGGCAATCGTATCGCCCGAAACGTGGTATCCAACTGAGTTATAATCGGTAACAATGTTCAGTTCCCCACTGTTTTCTATATCGGAAAAATCTCTTGGCAACACCGTTTGCGATTCCTTGCTTCTGGTGAAAAGCACAACCATCAGATAAACCGTCATCAGCAGCAAAGCCACGTAAACGATAAGCGTTTTTTTCGATTTCATGGGAAGAGGAATGAGAAAAGGAATTAATTGTGTAGGTCAACCGAAAGTCCCAACTTTATCATCGTAGGATTCACGGGGTAATTGGGCAACGAAAAATATTCGCGCGGCTTCAAAATGGCAGCGGCGGCATTATAATACATCACAAAAAACCGGGTTTGCTTCAGGTGCATGTTGGCATAAACGGTGGCAATGGGATAATTTCCAATCTCCTTTTCCCGCTGATTGTAAAACTGCAACAATGCCGGCTCATAACCGGACGCGTAATACGTGGTATGATAATGTGCATCCACTCCAAACTGAAATGTCAGTTCATTAACGATCAATGCTTTCAGGTACATATTCGAATAAACGCTCAATTGTGGAACAGGAATAACATCCTGATTACTCGATGTTTGATACACCACCTGATTATCCCAGTTAAAAACACCCAGTTTCAGGTTTTGGTCAACCCTTGCCGTTAAAACCTGCACGTTTGCAGCGTGTTGAGCGATGTTTCTGTCTTTATCGATATAAATATAATTCTGCAAATTTTCCACTCCGGCGCTAAACGTGGTGTTGGTGAAAGGGATGTGCAGCTTTCCCCCGACGAAAACCCTGCGTGTGTCGCCAAAATTCCGGTCCCACCAAAAATACTTGGAATGATAATGTTTTTGAAAATAAGTGGGTTTAGTGTTTTTCAGATAGGCCTGCCCGCTCAGCGTGGTTCGTTTTCCGGCAATGTCAAATCCGGTTTCCACTTCTCCGCTCAGCTTCATTTCACCCAGATTGGCGCCAACAACTCCCAAGTTGGCCTGTAAGTTAAACCGCAGATTATCCCCCTGTTGTTTATTAAGAATCCCGCCAATATACACCGAATTCTCGCGATGTTTGCCTCGGCCCATCTCTCCATTAATGGAATCCATCATGGAAAAATTGCGTATCTCGTGTTCAACATATCCCGTCAATCCGAATTTCACCCACGGTTTAAATCCTTCGCGAAGCGACAAAGCAAACGTGTTTTTGAAAGAAGAAAACGTAACGCTGTCGTCAACGGCTGTGTTGTAATGTGTTTTGGGATAAAACTGATCGATACGCTGCATGGTTTTTCCGTCGATAGTTACATTGGTTGTGTCGTGCGACAGAAACCGCCTGTCCTGCCCCGTGTAGTGCGAAGTGAAAATAACGCTGGCCACCGGCACAAACTCAGCCTGCGAAAGCGAATCTTTGCGGCTGCTGTAACCGAGATTGTATTTTCCGGACAGAAACACGTGGTTGGTTTTCAGTTTGTTCCACGTATTGGTGAATTTAACGGGAATATCGGTTGTGGTAAATTGCTGCCCCACCGATTCGGGTTCGCGGATAAATCGTTCGTCGGTAACGCCTCCGTTCTCGAAATGTTTTATGGTTGACGTAGATGCGAAAATATGCGCTTCCAGCCTGTCGCTCAAATAATTTCCGAAAAGGCTCCAATCGTTGTGTTTGTTTTCCTGTGATTTATACATTCCTTTCGCGCTGATGAGGTCGCCTTCGAGTCCTACGTTCAGCCGTTTATTGAAATTGGCGGTCAGCAATGCTTTAAAACGCTGTTCTCTCAACTGGCGGCTGCCCGCGGTTTGGTAATCGAGTTTGGCGTATGGAACGTGAGTATTGTAAAACAACTGCTGCCCGGGAGTTTTGTTGTAAGGCTTATACACATCGTAAAACGGAAACTGGCCTGCCTCGTCGCGCTCGAAAAATATTTTGGAGATAAACGGCGAGCCAATCGGGCCTAAATATCCTCCAGCAACCGAATATCCGTCGGCAAGCATAGTTTGCTGAAAATTGTGTTTCAAGGTGTCCATCGGTACGATAATCCGGTCGCCACTTCTGGGATGCAGGTGCCAAACCGTTGCCGCAGGCAAAACCAGATTGATGGTATCGAATGGGGTTTCGTGATCGTGGTCATGGTCATGGTCGTGGTCACGATCAAGGCCTTGCGGAACCTGCCGGGGCAACAGATCAACCGAATCGGGATTGGTGGTGATTTGCGTGGAATCGGGCAAAATAATACGCGTTTGCGCCATGGAAACCGAAACGCAAACACTTATCCATATAGCTATGAATAGGATTTTTTTCATCGGGTGCAAACTTACATAAAAATTTGCAACGGGATGATAATCGGGCGCGTTTTTGTGTGGTTTTTTGGGATTTTTAGGAAGCCAACTTTGTCAAAGTTTTCGGACGTTGCCTACGTTTGAACGAAAAAACGGGTAGAAATACCGTTCGTAAATTACGACACTTTGCAAAAACGTAAAAAACAGCATAAAAGAATAAACAAAATCATATGTTCGTAAAATTCAAAAACAGTTTTTTAGTTTGTTCCCAATAAATTCTTCTATTTCTTGCACAATATAAAATTATTCTATTATCTTTGCACCATCAAAACAAATAAAATGAAAGTAAATTCGCTACATCATCATCATTTTCACACTTGCAATCAGGCGAGCTGAAAATGGTATGTGTAAACACAAACATATAACATAGACCCGTCTGAACAAACTCAGGCGGGTTTTTTATTAGCGCTCAGCGGTTTCAAACCGCTTTGGTACATTAAAAATTACCGTTCAAAAAAAGAAATAAAATGAACAACGTATCTGAAAATAATAATTCGCAACCCACATCTCTCCCCGCTGGGGTGAACAGGAGGGGGCCTTTAGATGCTGGGGGCGAAAAAATTAAAATCGCCATTCAAAAAAGCGGCCGGTTAAGCGAAAAATCACTCGAACTGCTTAGCGAATGTGGCATTAAAATATCCAACGGCGACCGCAAACTGAAAACCGAAGCCCGAAACTTCCCCATGGAAATTCTTTTTTTGCGCGACGACGATATCCCTCAATACGTGGAGCAGGGCGTGGCAGACATCGGCATCCTGGGCGAAAACGAGGTGTGGGAAAAGGAAAAAGATGTGGCCGAAATCGAAAAATTAGGTTTCGGCAACTGCCGCCTGTCGCTCGCCATTCCCAAAGACGAAGTTTATACCAATCTCGATTATTTCAACGGAAAACGCATCGCTACCAGTTACCCGAAAATCCTGAAGAAATATTTCGGCTTGAAGGGAATTGATGTCAAGATTGAAGAGTTGGGCGGAAGCGTGGAAATAGCCACGGGAATCGGTTTGGCTGACGGAATTTTCGATATCGTTAGCACGGGAAGCACACTCATTATGAACGGTTTGAAAGAAGTGGAAGCCATCATAAAAAGCGAAGCGGTGCTAATTTCAAACAAAAATCTTAGCGAAGCCAAACAACAATTGCTCGAAAAACTGCTATTCAGAATCCGGGCATACAAACGCGGGATCGGCAGCAAATACATCGTGATGAACGCGCCCAACAAGTCCATCCCAACGATTTGTTCCATTCTGCCCGGCATGAAATCGCCCAGTATTCTTCCACTGGCCGAAGAAGGCTGGAGCAGCATACATTCCGTAGTGCAGGAAGACCAGTTTTGGGACGTGATCGATGCGCTAAAAGACGTGGAAGCGCAAGGAATTTTGGTGATGAATATTGAGAAAATGATAGTTTAGGTAAGAAATTAGAAGTGAGAAAG
>CAKTUP010000050.1 GCA_934621705.1 uncultured Petrimonas sp. | reverse complement strand
CTATTCTCACGGCGCTGTTGGTCCCGAAAGCGCTTTCCTTTAATTGAAAATTAACCGCATAGGGCATTACTTTTTCGATGTCTTTGTAAGGATCTTCCACCTTAAAATTTCCGGTATCCACGATCACGCCAATCCAGGGCGAATCAACGGCCTTTATGATTTGGATGGTTTCATCGGCAGTTTTCAGCATATCTCCGTGGTTTTGAACGCCCACTATCACGCCGCGTTTGGCTCCGTAAGCGACACATTCTTTCAGGCATTCCACCATCCAGTCGGCGGGCACTTTCCAATTGTTTTCGTAACCTTCCGGAACTGTTCCCGAAAACACACGAATAACCGGAGCTCCCAGTTTTGCTGCCACGTCTATCCATTTTTTCACCAGTTCCACGTCTTTTTCACGGGCGGCTTTGTCGGGATTGGCGAAATTATTGCGAACGCCGGTTCCGCTGATATCCACGCCTTTCAAGTGCGCGTATCGCTTTACGGCGAAAATGTAATCGTCAGATGGAATTTCGGGATAACCCGGGAAATAATATCCGGTGATATCCACAGCCGGGATGTTGTGTAAAGAACAAAAATCTATCAGGTCGAAAATCGTCATTTTATCGCCTTCGTTGCCTTTTACGTAATTATCGAGTTCCTTGTTGAACGAATAAGCGTTTAAAGACAGCTTTATTCTCGATGCCGAAGTATCGATATTTCGTTTGCGCTCCACCAAATTTTGGGATTTATTTCCGCTGTTTTGGCCGAAAGCAGTAACGAAAACAAAGAGAAACAGGGCTATAACAACGATTTTATTCATTTTGATTAACAAACTGAGTCAACAACGCCTGCACATACTCTTTTTCATAATCTTCGGGACGAAGAATTTCATCGCCGTACTGCAACAAATCAATATCGATAATAACTTTTCCCGATTCTTTATCCTTAGGCTGTCTTCCCATGGCATATTCAATCGATTTTAGCTTCTGAATAATTTCTTCGTGCGGCAACTCGCTGTTAAAAACCGCCAGAACGTTTCGAAACGGGAAAGTTTTTTCTTCACTGTCTTCTATCGTTATCACAGCGGGAGTAAAAATTACATCGGGAAAATAATGAGCAAGCATTCTTCTTGCTTTGTCAATATTTTGTTTTGAATATATGTTTGAGCCTAAACTGACTAAGATTTTAAACATAGTAGATTTAAATTTAGAAAGACAAATATAGTCAGTTTTTTTGAAAAGTGGAACAATAAAGCCTAAAAACAACTATCTTTGTAAAAATAAAACCTTGTGAAGATGAAAAATATCAGGCAAATAGTTGTTTTCTTATTCATTTTGTCCATCAATGCGATTTATGCCCAAAACTCAAAACCATTGATATACAGAATTAATATTAAAGAAAATATCGGAAGCAACACGTGGGTTTATCTTCAAAATGGTATGCACGAAGCCTTGAACAAAAAAGCCGATTACCTGCTGCTTCACATGAACACTTACGGCGGATCGGTTGCAGAAGCCGATTCCATGCGAACGGCCATTCTTAATTTTCCCCTTCCCGTTTATGTTTTTATCGATAATAACGCAGCTTCGGCCGGCGCTCTTATTTCCATCGCTTGCGACAGTATTTTTATGCGGCCGAGCGCATCAATTGGCGCGGCAACCGTGGTGAGCGGAGCAGACGGCTCCAAAGCTCCCGACAAATACCAGTCGTATATGCGCGGAATGATGCGTGCCACGGCAGAAAGCCACGGCAGAGATACTGTCGTTCAAAGCGGAGATACGATATTTGAATGGCGCCGAGACCCGAAAGTGGCTGAAGCTATGGTAGATGAGCGTGTGGTGATCCCGGGCTTTGCCGATTCCACACAGATTTTGACGCTAACTGCAAGCCAGGCGGTGGAACTGCGCTACTGCGACGGAATTGTGGACAACATCAACCAAATTGCAATACAATATCTGGGTATTAACGATTACGATTTACAAACCTATAATCCAACGCTTTACGATAAAATAAAAGGCTTCCTGATGAGTGGCGTTTTGCAGGCCATTCTGATCATGCTCATCATCGGCGGTATCTATTTCGAGTTGCAAACGCCGGGAATCGGATTTCCAACCGCGATAGCGGTAACAGCGGCCATTCTGTACTTCACCCCGCTTTACCTTACCGGCTATGCTCAAAACTGGGAAGTTTTGCTGTTTGTGCTGGGTTTAATTCTCATAGTCTTTGAGATTTTTGTGATTCCCGGGTTCGGAGTGGCCGGAATTTCGGGGATAATTCTCGTTTTCACGGCGCTGATTCTCGCGTTGGTCGGTAATATTCATTTCGATTTCAGCGGGTTGTCCGGAAGACAATTGTTCAGGGCAATAATGATTGTGTTTGCCGGAATAGGGATGGGGCTGGCTTTGATCATCTATATGTCGGGCCGGATAGGCAAACCGGGAATTTTCAGTAGGGTAGCGTTGGTTTCCGATCAGGAAGGATATATGTCGGTTCCGATGGAGCCGCTCACGTTGGTCGGACAGACGGGAATTGCATCAACCGTGCTTCGACCGTCGGGAAAAGTGCAGGTTGGAAATGACTACTACGATGCGGTTTCGCTGAAAGGCTTTATAGAAAAAGGAGATGAAGTAATCGTAAGACGATACGAGAATTTTCAGTTGTATGTGATAAAAATCAGCCAATAGCTAACCGCTAAAAGCCAACAGCTACAAAGCCCTATATTCCGGTATTTCCTGCAAATAATCAAACGACATATCGTCGTAATTCATTTTGCAACAATAGTGCGACATTCCGTTCGAAACCACCAAATATTTCACTTTCAACACAATATTATACCTTACCACCTGATCGAAAACCTGTTGGGTAATTTCCACGTCGGGCTTCTTAAACTCGCAGATAACCAGCGGTTCAAGGCTGTTGTTATAAACAACCGTGTCGCATCGTTTGGTGAGCGAATTTAATTTTATCATCGCTTCGTTTGCCATTAATGAAGCGGGATAACCTTTCTCCGAAATCAGATAATGTACAAAATGCTGACGCACCCATTCTTCGGGTGTCAACGATATGTATTTGCGGCGCAATGGGTCGAAAATTTCCAAACCGGTTGGAGTTTTTCGGATTTTTGCATCGAAAGTTGGCAAATTTAACGCGTACATATATTATCTTTGTTCATCAGGAAAGCGATCAGACAAAAGTAAATCAAATATGAGAACCAAGCAAGAAATAGTTGAAAATTGGCTTCCGCGATACACGAAGCGGCCGTTGGAAGATTTCACCAAGTTTATTTTGTTGACCAATTTTCAAAAATATGTCGAGATTTTTGCCAGTCATTTCAATGCTCCCATCGTGGGGCTGGATGCCAATATGCCCAGCTCATCGTCCAATGGCGTTACCATCATAAATTTCGGCATGGGAAGCGCCAATGCGGCCACCATAATGGATTTGCTGAGCGCCATTTCGCCAACGGCGGTGTTGTTTCTGGGAAAATGCGGCGGAATAAAAGCACAAAACGAGCTTGGTGATTATATTTTGCCCATTGCCGCCATTCGTGGCGAAGGAACGTCAAACGACTATTTTCCACCCGAAGTGCCTTCTCTTCCGGCGTTTAGCCTGTTGCGCGCCGTTTCTTCGAATATTAGGGATTTTGGCCGCGATTACTGGACGGGAACGGTTTACACCACCAATCGCCGGGTTTGGGAGTACGACGATGAGTTTAAAAACTACTTGCGAAAATTGCGCGTGATGGCGGTAGATATGGAAACGGCAACGGTGTTCACGTGCGGATTTGCCAATCACATTCCCACCGGAGCGTTGCTGTTGGTTTCCGACCAACCGATGATTTCCACCGGTGTAAAAACGGACAAAAGCGACAAAATTATTACCGAAAACTTTGTGGAAGAACACGTGAAAATTGGCATTAAATCGCTCACAACGCTTATAAACAGAGGTTCAACGATAAAACACCTTCGATTTGACTGGTGAACATCTTCGATGCCCGATGTAGAGACGCATTGAATGCGTCTTATTCATATCACGTCTAAAAGTCTAAAAATGGCCAACATTACTTTCGATTCACTCAAAAAAGATATTTCCAACCGGAATTTTGCCCCCATTTATTTGCTGATGGGAGACGAAGCCTATTTTATCGATAAGTTAACAGAATTGTTATCGGAAAAAGTGCTCACGGAAACCGAAAAAGATTTCAATATGCTCACTTTTTACGGCGTGGATTCCGATGTGAACAATATCATTGCCACCGCCCGTCGTTTTCCAATGATGGCTGAATATCAGTTAATTGTAGTGAAAGAAGCGCAGGAGCTAAACAAGTTTGAATTATTGGATTCGTACGCCAAAAATCCGTTGAAAACTACCGTGCTGGTTATAAATTACAAGCACGGTTCGGTAGATAAAAGAAAGGCGGTAATAAAAAATATTGAGAAGAACGGTGGAGTGGTGTTTGAATCGAAAAAGTGGTATGAAAACCAAATTCCGACGTTTATAAAGAGCTATTTTTCGGAGAAAACCATCAAAATCGATGAAAAATCGGCTCAAATGATTACCGATTTCGTCGGAAACGATATCAGTAAACTTATTCAGCAGCTTCAAAAACTGGAAGTTTCGCTCCCAGAAGGTTCAAATACAGTTACTTCGGAACTTATCGAAAAAAACGTGGGAGTCAGCAAAGATTACAACAATTTTGAGTTGCTGAAAGCGATAGCTGAAAAAAATATCCTGAAAGCCAACACCATAGTGGATTATTTCGGTAAAAATCAGAAAGACAATCCCAACGTGGTAACGTTGTCTCTTTTATTCAATTACTTCAGCAATTTGTTGGAATGCTTCTGGCTGCCACAAAAAAGCGAACAAAACGTGATGTCGGCTCTTAACCTGAGATCACCTTTTTTTGCTCGCGATTATATGTCCGGCTTGCGAAATTACAACGCCGTTAAAGTAATGGATATCATCTCATACTTACGTATTTTCGATGGAAAATCCAAAGGAATAGATAATATTTCGGCTTCGCCAGGAGAATTGCTTAAAGAATTGGTTTACAAAATAATGCACTAATTTTTATTTGCTAACCAATTGAGAATAACTTCGCTCTTCGGACTCTCTTTTGGCATTACCACATCCACCACATTCCCTTTTTCATCTATCAAGAATTTTTGAAAGTTCCAGGTAACTTCCTGGTCGATTTTGCCGTTTTCCGATTTTTGGGTCAGCCACTTATATAGGGGAGATTGATCATCGCCTTTTACGCTTATTTTTTCCATCATCGGGAAAGTTACGCCGTAGTTTAGTGTACAAAACTCCTTTATATCTTTATTTGATCCCGGTTCCTGGCCATTAAAATTGTTTGCCGGAAAACCGATAATAACAAATCCGGTGTTCTTATATTCTTCGTACAGTTCCTGAAGTAGTTCATACTGCGGAGTCAGCCCGCATTTCGACGCAACATTCACGATCATCACTTTTTTACCCTTGAATTGTGCCAGGTCGAATTTTTTCCCGTCGATATCGGTAACGTTGAAATCGTACAGATTTTTTTGTTTTTTGTTGCTCTGCGCACACGCAAATAATACAACGGTAACGAGAAGTAAAACTGAAATTATGCCTTTTTTCATTTCCTTTATGTTTAGAGTTTCACAAATTAAATCATTTTTTATGAATTTCCGCCTTTTGTGGCGATATATTTTATCCGGACAATTTTATAAACATTGATTTTCGATGTCAAAATACTGATATTCAATAGGATTATACCAATTTAAAGTTCACGAGAGTCACTTATTTCTTTTCGACAGACAAAGGCGCTTGTATTTTTTTGTTTTTGACCTTGTTCCGGTAAAATCCATAATTTATCTACACTTTTTTTGTGTCTCACGAAAGATATAAATGAGATTTCTATCTTCATGTAAATAAATTTTCAATCGCAAATGTATAATTACAAACTACATTTTCAATAATCAAAGTTTACTTTTGTTTATAGTTAAGCTGTGAAACATTAATTACATATTATTCCGATGAAGATATTAATGTAATCGATTGCGGAACATTTGTTCATTACCCGTCTTAACAAATAAGAATAGAGCCTATTTTATTTACTTATATTTCTATTTATCAATTAATTACAAATAATAATCGAACTTATAAATGAGGTTTGAATTGGATAAAACCCAATAAACAGGAATTAATTGTTAAATAGTGGATTGTTTATTTCTATAAATATCTATATATTAAATTAATACATATTTATTTTGAAGTTTTAATTTTCATAAAAATCTAATAGTTACATTTGTGGTATTTTTACTGAGTACATTTGTAGGTTGTTGTTGATACTTTTGTTATCAACAAATATATCTCACAATAATTTCTTTTTGTAAATATTGTTTTATACATTTGTATTGAAATAACAAGCTGAATATTTATTCATTATTTATATTCTTACATCATGAGAGAACGAATCAGACAAATAATGGAGAACGAAAATCTGACTCCGGCTAAATTTGCCGACAGGCTCCAGATTAACCGGGCCAATATTTCTCATATATTAAACGGAAGAAATAATCCGAGCCTTGATGTCGTTTCCAAAATTTTATCGGAAATGCCGTACATCAATACCGAATGGTTGATCAATGGTTCCGGACAAATGTATAGAGATGGATTCGATATTGATTCTATCCCTAAAGAGCACGATTTATTTAATCAGAGCCCAATTATTACGACCCGAGAGAAAGAAATTGCTCCAAAACAGGAAGGAATTGAGGTTAACAAACCCGAAAGAAGCAGTCAACAGGCTGAAAATAAAATTACTGAACTGCAAAAAAACTATGATAAAAAAATCAGCCAGATAATTATTTACTACAACGATAACACGTTTGAGACTTTTATCCCGCATCCGGTTAAATAATTTATCTTCTTTTCGACATTTTAGCTTTTTCTTCGAAAACGGGAATTATCCTTTTCCGTTTACTTCAAAATTTCCCAAACGGACAGAAATTTTCATTTATTTGAAACAATTTTATAAAATGTTAAACAACTAAAAACACGTTGCGAATTACGTTTTATTATTTGTATCTTTGAATTTCACAATAACTGATCAATTGTTATAAATTCATTGAATTTTATAGCTGTTTCGAAAATAGTTGATTCAAAAAATAAGATATTGTCAGTTATGTGAAAAAATACCGGTTTTTTCTTTCGGTATGACTACTATTTTCCACCGGACTTATCATTTTAAGTCTCTAAAATGTTATCGATGCAAGAAAATAGCACAAACTCACCCGGCGAATCCACAGTGAATCGCCATTTATCTTCAGAACAAAACGAAACCTGCCCGCTTGAGGCTCCTAAACCTGCGTTGCGCCTTATTGATGCCATCGTTCTTATCATTGGCATCGTAATTGGGGCAGGAATTTTCAGAACACCTTCGGTGGTTGCCGCCAATTCGCCCGATTGGCTTTGGTTCGCGGGCGTTTGGGTAATGGGCGGACTTGTTTCACTCATCGGAGCGCTCTGTTATTCGGAACTTAGTTCCGCTTTCCCCAGCGCGGGTGGCGATTACCACTTTCTAAAAACCGCATTCGGAAAAGGATTTTCTTTTCTGTTCGCCTGGGCGCGCATCACGGTAATTCAAACAGGTTCCATCGCCCTGCTCGCCTACATTGCCGGCGATTATATGTCGCAACTGCTCTCGCTGGGAGAATATTCCGCCTCTTTTTATGCCATACTGGTTGTAGTTGTTCTCACCCTGATCAATATTCTGGGCATTCAATTCGGAACCGGACTTCAAAAACTGTTGACGGCATTGCAGTTCGTCGGCATACTGATAATTATCGCGGTGGGATTCTTCGTGGAACCCAATACTCCGGTCGTGGCGACTCAGGAACCTGTTCTAACATCATCTTTCTCAACCCTTAGCTTAGCTCTTATCTTTGTTCTGCTCACTTTTGGCGGATGGAACGAAGCAGCCTATATTTCATCGGAACTGAAGACCGGCAGCAAAAACATGGCGTTTGTGCTGGTTACGAGTATTTTGGTCATAACGCTGGTGTATGTTCTCATAAATATGGCTTTTCTGAACGTGTTGGGGCTTCAGGGAATGGCCGCTTCCGATGCCGTGGGAGTAGATATGATGCGGGCTACGCTGGGTGAAAAGGGAGTTGTTTTAATAGGTACGCTGGTGTCGTTGTCAGCGTTAACATCCTTAAATACAACCATTTTCACGGGGGCGCGATCGAATTACGCGCTGGGAAAAGATTTCAGTCTGTTTTCGTTTCTCGGAAAGTGGAACGGGAAAAAATCGGCGCCGGTAAATTCGCTCATATTGCAAGGTATTATTGCAACTTTGCTTATCATTTTCGGAGCGTTTACGCGAAACGGATTTGAATCGATGGTGGATTTCACGGCGCCCGTATTCTGGTTTTTCTTTTTGTGCACCGGCATCAGTCTTATGGTGCTGCGGGCAAAGATGCCCGTTGTGGCGCGGCCGTTTAAAGTTCCGCTGTATCCGGTTACGCCAATCTTATTCATCGGATTCTGCGCTTACTTATTGTATTCAAGCTTAACTTATACCGGAAAAGGCGCTTTGCTGGGCGTGGCGCTGTTGGTAATCGGACTGATTTTCTATCTGCTTTTCAAAAACAAAGTTTCGAAAAAGAGAAATTAACAAACTGAAAATGTTAATTATTTCTTGTTCACTGAACAATTAACATCAATAATCGATTAATAATATAAGATTCTTATTTTCTAACAATTAAAATTACGCAAACATGAAATCAATCAAGTATTTGTTAGTTTTAGTATTCACGCTGGGATTTACGCAGTTAAATGCCCAGTTGAATCTTGACGTTCCCTATGTGCCTACTCCGATGGATGTAGTTGAAGCGATGCTGGACCTGGGCAAGGTTGGCAAGAACGATGTGGTGTATGATCTGGGATGTGGCGACGGCCGCATTGTTGTAACAGCAGCAAAAAAATACGGCGCTACAGGAATTGGTGTTGATTTAAATCCTGAAAGAATTAAGGAAGCCAATGAAAATGCTAAAGAAAAAGGAGTTGAGAAGAAGGTGAAATTTTACGAAGGCAATCTTTTCGATTTCGATTTCAGTAAAGCTTCGGTGCTGACGCTTTACCTGCTTCCCGACGTGAATTTGCAGCTAAAACCCAAAATCCTGGCCGAAATGAAACCCGGAAGCCGCGTTGTTTCTCACGCTTTCGATATGGGCGACTGGAAACCCGATAAACAAATTTCGGTTGACGGCAGAACTGTGTATATGTGGACGGTTCCCAACAAAAAGAAATAGAAAAACGAATCTGTTTGAATAAGACATAAGATATTCTTTAATAATATGTTGAAGCCGGGTTTGCTTGTTGCAAGTCCGGTTTTATTTTGAACGCCTGCACGGGAATTGAAAATTATAGTGTAAATTTGTACTCTATAAAGTTTTTCACCGATGAAAGTAATCGATTTCACTGTTCGCTCCAACGAACAACTGAATTACCAGAATAACCTTATTAAGGTTGCTCCGGCAGATAATGAAGCATTGCCCGATATGTTTCCGGGACAATTTGTGCAGATTTTAGTGGACAATTCACCCAATATATTTCTACGAAGGCCAATATCCATCAACTTCGTTGACAAGGAAAAGAACGAAATGTGGCTTCTGATCCAGCAAATTGGAGAAGGAACGCGTAAAATTTGCGAAACACAGGCAGGAGAAACCACGAACATTATTTTTCCGTTGGGAAATTCTTTCACTATTCCGCAACAAAACGGCAAATTCCTGCTCGTGGGCGGTGGAGTGGGCACTGCACCCATGCTTTTCTTGGGTAAAAAACTCAGTGAGAAAGGGTTTTCGCCCGATTTTCTGCTGGGCGGACGCTCCGAAAGAGATATTCTGCAACTAACCGATTTCGAAAAGTACGGAACCGTTTATTGCACTACCGAAGACGGATCGTTTGGCGAAAAAGGCTTTGTTACGCATCATTCTGTCTTGCAGAACAAGAAATACGATTTCATTTACACCTGCGGCCCGAAACCTATGATGGTGGCTGTAGCCAAATATGCGCACGAAAACGGGATCGGGTGTGAAGTATCGCTCGAAAACCTGATGGCTTGCGGTTTCGGAGCCTGTTTGTGCTGCATCGAAAAAACAACACGAGGAAACCTGTGCTCCTGCACCGAAGGCCCTGTTTTTAACATCAACGAACTCACATGGATAGATTAAAAGTAAACATAGGAAACCTGGAGTTGCAAAATCCGGTAACCACCGCGTCGGGAACCTTCGGTTACGGAACGGAGTACGCCGATTTTATCGATTTAAACCGGTTGGGCGGCATTTTTGTGAAAGGAACAACATTGGAACCGCGACAAGGCAACGATTATCCGAGAATGGCGGAAACGCCTTCTGGAATGCTCAACTCCGTCGGGCTGCAAAACAAGGGCGTAGATTATTTTGCCGAACACCTTTATCCCACCATAAAAGACTATAATACGCATATTATTGTTAACGTATCCGGCTCAACTGTAGAAGATTACGTGAAATGTACGGAGCGATTAGTCGATTTGGAAAAAATTCCCGCCATTGAGCTCAATATTTCGTGCCCCAACATAAAAGAAGGCGGAATGGCTTTTGGAACTTCGTGGCAATCGGCGGCGAACGTAACCAAAGCGGTTCGTAAAGTTTATCCCAAAACGCTGATAGTGAAGCTGTCTCCCAATGTTACCGACGTAACAGAAATCGCTCGTGCCATTGAAGACGAAGGCGCAGATTCGGTTTCGCTGGTAAACACATTTCTGGGAATGGCTATCGATGCGGAAACACGGAGACCAAAACTTTCTACCATAACCGGAGGTTTATCGGGACCCTGCATAAAACCCATCGCTTTGCGGATGGTTTGGCAAGTGTATAATGCGGTGAAAATTCCGATTATCGGGATGGGCGGCATTTGCAACACTGCCGATGCTATCGAATTTATGCTTGCCGGCTCAACTGCCATACAAATAGGAACTTACAACTTTATCGACCCGGCTATTTCCATGAAGGTGATCGATGGAATTGTTGATTATATGGACAGACACAACATAAAACATATCAGCGAAATAATAGGTAAACTCAACTTATAGCGTATTTTTGATTTTATTATATTCAATAATTTGTCAAAATGAGTATTTATCTCAAAAATATTTGACAATTTGAATAATTGATATATCTTTGCCGATTATTACATCTAAAAGATACAGCATGCCGAACCTGATCATCCCAAAAGGATATAAACCACTGTTAAACCTGAGCCAGACTGAACTCGGGATCAAGAAAATCAAAGACTTTTTTCAGCAGAATTTAGCATCGGAACTGCGTTTGCGACGAGTTACCGCACCACTTTTCGTGGAAAAAGGAACCGGAATCAACGACGATTTAAACGGAGTGGAACGTCCCGTCAGTTTTCCCATCAAGGATATGAACGACACGGTTGCCGAAATCGTGCATTCGTTGGCCAAGTGGAAGCGGATGACGCTTGCCGATTACGGAATTGAGAAAGGATACGGAATTTATACCGATATGAACGCTATTCGCGCCGATGAAGAACTGGACAATCTGCACTCGCTTTATGTGGATCAGTGGGATTGGGAAATGACTATAGATGAAGGAGATAGAAATATTTCTTTTCTGAAAGATGTGGTGAAACGCATTTACAGCGCCATGCTCCGTACCGAATATTTAGTTCACGAAGCTTTCCCGGAACTAAAACCCGAACTTCCGCGCGAAATAACTTTTATTTCTTCCGAAGATTTGTTGCAAAAATACCCGAACCTGACGGTAAAAGAGCGTGAAGACGCCATTGCAAAAGAATGTGGGGCCGTTTTTGTTATCGGTATCGGTGGGAATTTGTCCAACGGCGAGCCGCACGATGGCCGTTCGGCCGATTATGACGATTGGACAACGCTCAACGAAGAAGGTTTCGAAGGATTGAACGGCGATTTGCTGGTCTGGAATTCCGTGCTCGAAAGAGCGGTGGAACTGTCATCGATGGGAATTCGCGTGGATAAGCAAGCGTTGAAAAGGCAGTTGAAGATCAGAGATCAGGAAGAAAAACTGAATCTATATTTTCACAAACGATTGATAAACGACGAACTTCCGCTTTCCATCGGAGGTGGAATTGGGCAGTCCCGCTTGTGTATGTATTATTTGAGAAAAGCGCATATCGGTGAAATTCAGGCAAGTATCTGGTCGAAGGAAATGAGAAAAGAGGCTGCCGAAAACGATATTTTTCTGATTTGAATTTTTTAGAACAAAGAATAAAGAGCAAGGAGTAAAGACGCAACCAATTCACTTAACTTTGTCAAAGTTTAAAACTTTGACAAAGATGAAGAAACCGTCTTTGTTCCTTGTTCTTTTATCTTTTGCCCAATTAATACTTTTTTTATACTTTTACAAATCTAAACCCCATGTATTATGTCTGTAAAGATTGACGAAAGTTGGAAACAAAGACTGAAAGATGAATTTGAAAAACCCTATTTTAAATCGCTGACCGATTTTGTACGCCAGGAATATTCTACACGAACTATTTATCCACCGGCGAAGCTGATTTTCAACGCTTTTGATCAATGTCCTTTCCATCAGGTGAAAGTAGTAATTGTGGGGCAGGACCCGTATCACGAACCGGGACAAGCCCATGGATTGTGTTTCTCGGTGAACGATGGTGTGCAAATTCCGCCGTCGTTAGTCAATATTTACAAGGAAATCAACAACGATTTAGGTTTGCCCATTCCCAAATCGGGAAATTTGGAGCGATGGAGTAGGCAAGGGGTACTTTTATTGAATGCAACACTTACGGTTCGCGCTCATCAAGCCGGTTCGCACCAATATAAAGGTTGGGAAGAATTTACCGATTCCGCTATTTATCACTTGGCGAACGAGCGCGAAAATTTGGTCTTCATTCTTTGGGGCGCGTACGCGCAACGAAAAGGAGAGAATATTGATGCGAATAGACATCTCGTGTTAAAGTCACCACATCCTTCGCCACTGTCTGCTCATCGGGGATTCTTTGGAAATAAGCATTTTAGCAAAGCGAATGCTTATTTGCAGGCAAATGGCCTTTCGCCAATAAATTGGTAACAAAAAACAAGTTTTCAGATGACTTTATCCGATTTTTATCAGTTCTCGGCGAAAAATATTAAGGGGCAGGAAGTGCAACTATCCGATTTTCGGGGGAAATATATTCTGGTTGTCAACACTGCCAGCAAGTGCGGATTAACCCCGCAGTTGGAAGGATTAGAAAAAATATATGCCAAATACCGCGAACAAGGTTTTGTAATTCTTGGATTTCCCTGCAATCAGTTTGCCAATCAGGAACCGGGTGACGAGAAATCAATTTCGGAAGGATGTTTGTTGAATTACGGAGTTACTTTTCCGATGTTTTCCAAAATAGAAGTAAATGGAGAAAACACTCATCCGATTTACAAGTTTCTGAAAAGCAAGCTAAAATATTTATTTGGCAGCCGCATCCGCTGGAACTTTGAGAAGTTTTTGATAGACAGAAACGGAAAACCAATAAAACGGTTTGCTCCTTGGGTAAAACCGGAGAAAATAGATGA
>CAKTUP010000049.1 GCA_934621705.1 uncultured Petrimonas sp. | reverse complement strand
ATATGCTATCTTTGTGGAGGTCGAGACCGCTGACTGTTCTCATAAAAGATAAATTTTAAAAGTGAAACAAGTGTGCCGTTGAGCACGTTAATTATCTATAGAACAGTTGGCGGCTCGATTTTTATTGGACGGCGTATAAAAAACAGTTTTTTTTATGTAAGTTTGCATTCTCTTTGGCGGCTGGCTATTGGCTTTTAGCTTCTGGCAAGAAAGTGAAACATTGAAGTTTTTGTAGAAAAATATAAAACTCTTTTTCCGGCAACTATTTCATCATTCCAGCGCAAAGCCAATAGCTAATCGCAAAAAGCCAACAGCTAACAAAATGAACTCCCCATATCCTTCCACATTATTAGAAAACGCGGTAAACGAATTTGCCAAACTGCCCGGTATCGGCCGGAAAACGGCATTGCGGCTGGTGTTGCACCTGCTCCGTCAGGATGATTCTCAGGTTGAGGATTTTGCGAGGGCGCTGGTTACCCTGAAGCAGGAAATTAAGTATTGCAATTGCTGCCACAATATTTCCGACAGCGAAGTTTGCAACATTTGTTCCGATAAATCGCGCGACGCGTCCACAATTTGCGTGGTGGAGAATATTCGTGAGGTAATGGCTATCGAAAATACGATTCAGTTCAAGGGATTGTATCATGTGCTGGGAGGAATTATTTCGCCTATCGACGGCATCGGCCCGTCCGATTTGCAGATTGCCGGGTTGGAAGAACGTGTGAGATCGGGCGAGGTGAAAGAGGTGATTCTCGCGCTGAGCGCCACGATGGAAGGCGATACCACCAATTTTTATATTTTTCGCAAATTGCAGCCTTACGATGTGAAAGTGAGCATTATCGCCCGCGGCGTATCGGTTGGCGACGAAATTGAGTACGCCGATGAAGTTACGCTGGGACGTTCGATTTTGAATCGCACGCCGTTTGACGAATCGTATAAATTGCTGGGTGTTAAATGATAGTAGAGACGCGATTCATCGCGTCTAAAAATACGGAGACCGTAATTTACAAATCAGAAAATGAAAAAAACAATCAAAGAATTAACTATCCACTTCTGGGCAAGCATTATCGTTTTAGCAGTGTTGTTTTTGCTGGCGATCTTTAATCCGGGAGGCTCTATCGCCGCAACATTACCGATTGGAATAGCCACCGAAATGTATGTTATCGGAATTACGCTGTTGGCCATTCCCATACCCTTAAAACTGTTTGCTAATAAAATTAAGGAAATTCCCGCCGGAACCGATAAAGAGCGGGTAATAAAATTGTACAAACGCGCCTTTTTCTTGCGACTTTATATAGTAAATATTGTCGCATTAGCGAATATTTTGCTGTACGCCTTATCGCGAAACACAAATTTTATGTGGCTCACAGTAGTGTTATTTGTCGTTTTTGTGTTTTGCAGGCCGTCGCTTGGCGAGATTGAAAACATAATAAAAGAAGAGAGTAAATGACCGATTTTTTTATCGCTGAAGATATTTATCTGCGGGCACTGGAGCCGGAAGACGTGGATGTATTGTATCGGTGGGAAAACGATACGCGACATTGGAAATACGGCGCTACCATCAATCCGTATTCGAAATTTTCGTTGAAACAATACATCGCCGAAGCGCGAGACGATATTCACCAAACCCGCCAGTTGCGGATGATTGTGGTGGAAAATGCGAGCAAGAAAGCTGTGGGTACCATTGATTTATACGATTTCGATTTTTTCCACCAACGCGCCGGAATCGGTATTCTGATCGATGAAGATTATCGGGAAAAAGGATATGCCTTGCAGACGCTCAACTGTATCGAAAGATATGCTTTTCATCACCTGAAGTTGCATCAGCTTTACGCTTTTGTCCCTGCCCGAAACTTGCCCAGCGCGGTATTGTTCGAAAAAGCCGGGTTTGAAAAAACAGCCGTTTTAAGAGACTGGATTTCGGTAAATAAGTCGTTTGGCGATGTGATGGTGATGCAGAAAATCAACAAGTAAAATATGCAGGAAGACATTAAAAAAGCGTGCGAAGTGATGCGAAGCGGCGGGGTGATTCTTTATCCCACCGACACGATATGGGGAATCGGCTGCGATGCCACCAACGAAGAAGCCGTAAAACGGGTTTACGAAATAAAGCAGCGCAGCGACTCGAAATCGATGCTGGTGTTGCTGGAAAATCCGGCCAAATTGCAAACATATATTACCGAAGTGCCCGACATTGCCTGGGATTTAATAGACCTGACGGATAAACCGCTTACGATAATTTATGAAGGCGCCAAAAATCTGGCAACCAATCTCATTGCCGAGGACGGTTCCATCGGAATAAGAATTACATCGGAGCTTTTTTCTACCGAACTTTGCCGCCAGTTCCGCAAGCCCATTGTTTCCACATCGGCAAACCTGAGCGGCGAAACCGCACCGGCAAACTTCCGGGAAATTCCGGAAGAAATAAAAAGGGCCGTGGATTATGTGGTAACTTATCGGCAAAAGGATAAAAGTAAGGCACAGCCTTCGGGTATTATTAAATTGTCGAAAAATGGGACCATTAATATTATTAGGAAATAGCTGTTGGCTGTTAGCCATTAGCTGTTGGTAAGAAAGTTGAGACATTTACCGCTTGCCTAAGTAATTCAACGCAAAGCCAAAGCCAAAAAGAATGAACATACAAGAAATCCACAATAAAATCCACACCTGGCGTATTACCCACATCCGCGAGCGCCATTTCTTGCTTTTTGCCTGTTTCATTGTAGGAATTCTTACCGCTTTGGCGGCATATTTGCTGAAACTTGCCGTCCATTCTATCGGGTTGTTTCTTACGAACAATTTTTCGCAAACCGGAGCTAACTACCTGTATTTGGTTTATCCCATTATCGGAATTCTGCTTGCCGGATTGTTTGTCAAATATTGGGTAAAAGACGATATCAGTCACGGAGTTACGAAAATTCTTTTCGCCATTTCTCAACGAAAAAGCCGTATTAAACCGCACAATATGTACTCGTCGCTCATCGCAAGTTCCATCACCATTGGCTTCGGCGGATCGGTAGGAGCGGAGGCGCCCATTGTTCTCACCGGCTCTGCAATAGGTTCTAACGTCGGGCGTTTTTTTAAACTCGATCAGCGCAACCTGATGTTGCTGGTGGGGTGTGGAGCCGCGGGAGCTATCGCCGGAATTTTCAAAGCGCCTATCGCGGGCATTCTTTTCGTTATCGAAGTGCTTTTGCTCGATTTAACCCTGTCGTCCATACTACCGTTGCTGGTAACGGCCGTTACCGCCACCACCATATCCTACATTCTCACCGGAACCAATGCCATGTTTGCCTATTCGCAAGTGGAAGCTTTCACGTTGGAGCGGATTCCGTATGTGATATTGTTAGGAATTATTTGCGGATTTTTGTCGCTGTACGTTACCCGAACGATGAGCTGGAACGAAGATTTGTATTCCAAGCTGAAACCTTGGACGCGTTTTATTTTAGGCGGAATCACACTCAGTGTGCTTATTTTTCTTTTTCCGCCGTTGTTTGGGGAAGGCTACAATTCCATTGAAACGCTGCTGGCAGGCGGTAATAAGTTCAACGAATTGCTCAATGGCAGTTTTTTCTACAGCCTGCAAAGCCGTTGGGGAATCGTGATTTTTTTGACGTTGATACTGTTGTTTAAAATTTTTGCCACCAGTGCTACCAACGGCGGAGGTGGCACGGGCGGAGTGTTTGCTCCCACGCTGTTTTTGGGATGCATCCTGGGTTTTATCTATTCTTATACGATGAATGAACTGGGGTTTTCTACTTATCTTCCGCAGGAAAATTTCGCGTTAATGGGAATGGCGGGCGTGATGGCGGGCGTGATGCACGCCCCGCTTACCGGTACGTTTTTGATAGCGGAGCTTACCGGCGGTTACGAGCTTTTTCTGCCATTGATGATCGTTTCCATTTGTTCGTATGCCACCATTGTAATCTTTGAAAAGCACAATATTTACGCTATGCGCCTGGCAAAAAGCGGCGAACTTATCACGCATCACAAAGACAAAGCGGTGCTTACTTTCCTGAAGGTTGAAGATATGCTGGAAACCGATATTCCGATTGTGCATCCCGAAATGACGCTCGGCGATATGGTGAAAGTGATTTCAAACAGCCACAGAAATATTTTTCCGGTAGTGAACGATAACGGCACGTTGCAAGGCCTTGTGATGTTGAACGATATTCGGAATATTATGTTTCGCCCGGAACTTTACGATACTTTCAAGGTGAAAAAGTTTATGGTTGGTGCACCGGCCGAAATCAAAACCGATACGCCGATGGAAAAAGTAATGAATACTTTCGAAGACACCAAAGCGTGGAACCTGCCCGTGGTGGATAACAACGGAATTTACAAGGGAATTCTCTCGCAATCGTCCGTTTTTAATTATTATCGGGATGTGCTGGTGGAGAATTATTCGGAAGAGGAAGGATGAGGATGTGACAGAGTGATAAGGGAAGGATCAGTTGGATGAGATGAAATTTCGGGTCGTATTAATATAACCCACCAATGAGCCAAAACTATAAACTTAACAGAATGGCGCGATCGGGAGTGAAAAAACCGGTAACCTCCTTTCCCCAATCCCCTGCTTATCCGTTTTAAACCGCAGATGTGAAAAATAAATCCGCTCGCTTGTGGTTTTGTTATCACATAAACACAAAAAATCCCCGAAACTCAACCGTTCCGGGGATTTTTCTATTTGTAAATCGTAAATCATTTTCCGTCGTAACCCCATTTCAGATACACGCTTCCCCAGGAGAAGCCGGCACCGAAGGCGGTTAGGATAATGTTATCGCCTTTGCGGAGTTTGTCTTCCCATTCCCACAGGCAAAGCGGAATGGTTCCCGCGCTGGTATTGCCGTATTTTTCGATATTTATCATTACTTTTTCGCGAGCTACTCCGGCACGTGCAACTGCTGCATCGATAATGCGGATGTTGGCCTGATGTGGCACGAACCAGTCGATATCTTCGTGCGTGAGGTTGTTGCGCTCCATAATGTCGAGCGACACTTGCGCCATGTTGGAAACGGCGTATTTAAACACCACTTTCCCTTCCTGATAAACGGTGTGCTCGTTTCTGTCCACCGTTTCGTGCGTGGCAGGAAACTTGCTTCCGCCGGCTTTCATTTGCAAGGGAGCGTAGCCAACTCCGTCGGAATGAAGGATAGCATCGATAATTCCCAGGTTTTCTTCCGTAGGTTCAATCATTACGGCTCCGGCGGCATCACCGAAAAGCGGACAGGTGGCGCGGTCGGTATAATTGGTTACCGACGACATTTTATCACCGGCAATCAGAATAACTTTTTTGTATTTTCCGGTTTTGATAAACCCGTTGCATACTTCGAGGCCATACACAAATCCCGAACAGGCCACTTCCATATCGAAGCAGAAGGCATTTTTTATTCCGCAGTTTTCGGCCACAATGGATGCAGCCGACGGGAAAAAATGGTCGGGTGTGGTGGTGGCAAAAATTACGCCGTCAACTTCTTCGGGGCGGGTATTGGTTTTCTGGAGCAGTTCTTTCACTGCCCGGGTTCCCAAAACCGAAATTCCCTGTTGTTCACCTTTCAAGATTCTTCTTTCCTTTATTCCCACGCGGGTCATGATCCACTCGTCGGAAGTATCTACCATTTTCGATAGTTCTTCGTTGGTAAGAATATAATCGGGTACGGCTGCTGTGATTCCCGTAATTACGGCGTTTAAATTCTTCATTATCCTGTTGTTTATTGTAAAAAAACCCCGAAAAACAAGATTATTTCAGGGTTTTGGTTTTTTACTGAAGATTGAGTTTATACCGCAACTTCTTTTTCGATTGCTAATTTTCCTCTGTAGTGTCCGCACTCACCGCAAACGGTGTGATAAATGTGCCAGGCTCCGCAATTGGGGCAGATGGCCATAGTTGGCATTTTGGCGTGGTCGTGCGATCTTCTTTTTCCTTGTCTTGCAGACGACTGTCTTCTTTTTGGATGTGCCATTTGTATGTTTATTTATTAACGTTTATATTTTATTCTTCTATATTCAATCCCTTCAGGCCTTCCCATCTCGGATCAATATTTTCTGTTATTTCTTCTTCGTCGGCAAAATCTCCGTCATCGTCCGCCACATCACCCTCATCTTCATCGTCTTTGCTTACTGCGCGATGTTTACGAAGTTTGGTGGACATGGTTTTGTTGCATTTGCCCGGTTCGTGAACGTGCTTTATAGGGATGTTCAACGCTACAAACTCGTACAGAAACCACGCGATGTTGATCTCGCCCTCGTCTTCGGGGATGATAACCACCTCGTCGCTTTCTTCGGAATATTCTTTTCCGAGCTTAACGATCAGCCGGTTTTGCGAATCGATTTCCTGATCCAGATCGTCGAGGCAGCGGTTGCAAGGCACCTGCACAAGGCCTTTTAAATCGAAATTAAACTCATACGTTGACGATGTTTTTTTGATGGTCAACATCACTTTAACGTTGCCTTTCTTTACCTCGTCGCCGTCAATTGCTTCGAAAAACTTTCTATCTAACTCATACTCATAAGTATGCTTTCCTTGCGACAGATTTTTTAACGGAATATTGTATAAGCTGAATTTTGCCACTTTTTTACCTGAAAAATAAAGCGGTGCAAAGATAGTGATTTTTTCTTCACACCGCTCTTTTTTTGCATTATTTATTTTCTGACACGCTTCTAACGGACGCGTACTGCGCGTTTTGGGATTACGATTTATATTTCGCTGCCGCGTTCAACACGATTTCCTGCATTTTATCGAAATCCTGTTCGAGACACTGCAAAAACTTGAATTGCGCTTTTGAGCGAACCAGGTTGTGGTTGCCGTACGCAATTTTATAGTACGTGTCGCCATCGATATAATCGGTCAGGAAGCGCACGGTTTGCATGTACGTGAGCAACTTGGCGCCGAAGGCGAGGTTTTCTATTTCCACATCGGTAAGGAACGAAGCGGCGTTTTCGAGATACCCTTTGGCATAGCCTTCGAAAATGGCTAAGTCGAGTGCAACGTTGTACAAATCCTGGTCGTCTTCCGCCCCTTTGTTGGCGCCCGTGCGGATGAAATCGCCGAAATCCGACAACACGTAACCCGGCATAACGGTATCCAAATCCACCACGCACAACACGTTATCGTTCTTATCGAAAAGGATATTGTTTACTTTGGTATCGCAATGGTTGGTGCGCTTGATCAATTTTCCTTCCCGGTGCATTCTTTCCGCTTTGCACATTTCATCGGCGCGGGCTTCCAGTTCGTTTACAAGTTCGTTTACCTCCGCCAAACGGCCGACTTTATTTGCGGCCACCGAATCTCGGAAAGTTGCCAGCCGCGACTCGATATTGTGAAAGTTGGGAATGGTTTCAAACAACGGCCCACCAGGCAGATCGGCCAGCATTTTTTGAAATTCGCCAAAGGCGAGGCCTGCCCTGTAAGCCAGTTCGGGATTTATTTCGTCGTAGCTTTTGCTGTCTTTAATGAAATCCATCATTCGCCAGTAATTGCCGTCGGCATCCTGGTAAAAAAGTTTTCCATCGGGTGTGGGAATGAGTGTCAGCACCTTGCGGTCGATGTCTTTCACTCCGGCGTTCATCAGTTTCTGACGAATGTGCATGGTTACGCGCAGAATATTGCTTTGCAACTCCGGCACGTTTTTAAAAATGGAATGGTTAATGCGCTGAAGCACATACTCTTTTTCTCCGGCTTTCACCTTGTAAGAATCGTTGATGTGTCCTGCTCCCAGCGGTTTTACATCGATTTCTTCAGTATCACCGATAAATCGGGCGACGATTTCCTGTAATTTATTTGTTTCTTGCATTGTATAATTATTTTGTTGATATTCATTCCATGTTTAAAAGTCCAAAAAATTGCGGAACGTGAAAGTTCGGTTTGGGCAAATCGATGGGATTCCAGCTGATAAAATGCGTTTCGGGAGTTTTATCGCCACATTTGTAGAAGTTTGCACGGATTTTTTGTCCCGATAAACTTTCGTTTGGCGCAAAACCCATGGCTTGCTTGGGAATGGCAAGGTACATGGTCCAGTTGCTCACCTGCTTGTGGTTTTCATACCGATGTTTGATGGTGGAAAAACGGGTGATCGAACTCATGTGTTCGGTTAATCTTTCCGACTTTTCGCGGGTTTCGTGTCTCGCGGCAAGCAGCGCTCCCAACACGTTGCATTCGAAATTCCGATATATTTTCTCTCCGTCGCGTTGCATAAAAAACTCCACACAACTGTCTTCCCAAACCGAACCGAAATCTTTGGTATTCTCCGCCCGGATTTCTTCGCCTGTTACTTCGTAATAGAGATAAATTTTTTCTCCGTCGTGTGCCACACGAACCGTTACCGGAAGCGATTTAGGAAACTCTTTTTTCCAGTTCACCTGGTCGATTCTGGCTTCTGCGCCTGCTTCGTGCAGCAGATTAATGCAATCGAAAACGGTTTCGCATTGCGAAATGTGTTGTTTGGGTACGGTGAGGGTTTTCATTGTGTTGAATATTGATAATTTGTATTTTCAAAAATCCCGTGGTTTTCAGAGATGATGACTCCGTCTCTGTTAAAGGTAATGGAATATCCATCAAAAATAATATAAACTTTTTGATTATTCCCTGTCATTGAGTTTCTCTGTGTACTAAAATCGCTGTCGTAATCAAAAATTAATGGAAATTTCTTATCATTTACAATCAAAAAACGATTACTGTTGTCCGCCCATGGATCTTTAGATCCAGTGGCTTTCGGAAAGTCTGCGTAATTAATTCTATATGTATTTTTATCAATTGTACTCAGGAAAAAATATAATCCAATTTCCGAGAAATCAAACTTTTTTATTTCTTCGTGGATTTTAAGCTCTACGCTGTTCGGCATAATATAAATAATTGAATCCTTTTTTTGTGCATTCATTGGAGTTAACACGAGACATAGAAAACAAAATAAAACGAGTCGATTTCTCATAACTTGAAAGATTATACGCAAAGCGGTTTCAAACTGCTAATTCCAACGGTGGAAAACTAACTTTGAATACGAGAGTCAGCCTAAGTTCGTGGCTATCCAAGTTTACATTTTCGGGTATGTTGAGCGTTAATGTTTTCATATCTACAAAGATAATTGTTTCTAATTTATTATCAAAAGTTTATTGAGAAAAACAGGTTGTGTGGGAGACGATGCCCGCGGCTTCGTCACATTTGTTAACGAGATTAAAAATCTCGTCTCCCGAAACGAAGCACAAAAATTAACTTTGACAAAATTCTAAACTTTGTCAAAGTCAGACCAAATTCGCAAACAAAAATTTACGGATTTCTTCGGGTTTTGCGTTTCTTCTGATGGTGTAATCTTGTACCTGTTCTTCGGAAATAGGTCCGATAACGAAGTATTTCGCTTGCGGGTGCGCGAAAAGAAAACCGCTAACCGATGCCGTGGGATTCATCATTCCGTTTTCTGTGAGAAAAACTCCGATTTCATCGGTTTGAAGCATTTCGTGCAGCACAAAATTCATCGTCTGATCGGGAATGGACGGATAGCCCACTGCCGGCCGGATGCTTCGGTATCTCGTAGCAAGCATGTCGGCGATAGAGATATTCTCATCCGGCGCAAAGCCCCAATATTCTTTCCGCATCTTGTAATGCAACCACTCTGTTCCGCCTTCTGCAAGTCGTTCAAGTAACGATTTCATCAATAAAGAAGAGTACTCATCTCCTTCATTTTCATAGTGCTGTAATAAATCATCGGCACCAGCGCCTGCCGTAACGGCAAATGCCCCGATATAATCCTTTTTCCCCGACGCTTTCGGTGCAATGAAATCACTCAAAGACAAATATTCGTTTTTATCGTTCTTTTTTTGCTGACGCAACATAGGAATGCGAACACCTTCAGACACAATGTCATCACCTTCGCTGTATGCTTCGTAAAAGCCATAAACAGCATTGATATAACTTACCTTATCGCTCACTAATTTGTTGAGCAAATCCAGGGCATCATCGTAAAGTTTTATCGCTTCGCGGGCGCGTTCCTGCTCATCGTCTTTGAATTTCGCAAGCCAATTATCGCGGCTTTCCGGCGTGGGATCAATAGTAGAAATGGAACCGAATTTTGCCGCCAAATTCCAGCCGTGAAAGAAAAACTTCCAGTCGATATACGGAATGATATCTTCCACCGGGATGTTTCTCAATACTTTTCTTCCTGTCATTCGGGGAGTTTCCACTTCAAAACTCTGCCAATCAATCTTGAATGGATTTTCGCGCGCTTCTGTCAGCGAAACCAAATCGGTTTTCTTGTCCTCGTTGTTTTCGCGAAGCGCGGCGTATTCTTCGCGTATTTTTTTGGCGTAATCGGCTTTAACTTCAGAATTCATCAGGTTTGAAACCACGCCCGGACTTTGCGATGCGTCTTTTACGTACACAACCGGCCCGGCGGTATATTTCGGGTCTATTTTCAGCGCGCTGTGCAGCTTCGATGTAGTTGCTCCGCCGATAAGCAGCGGCAGCGTGAATCCGCCTTTTTGCAGCGCTTCGGCAACAATGGACATCTCTTCGAGTGACGGCGTGATAAGTCCGCTCAATCCCACGATATCGGGATTTTCCGTGCGGATGGTTTCCAGAATTTTTTCGGTAGGCGTCATCACGCCCAAATCGATGATTTCGTAGTTGTTGCAAGCCAAAATAATGGAAACGATATTTTTTCCGATATCGTGCACGTCGCCTTTCACGGTGGCCAGCACAATTTTTCCGGCTTTTTTGGCTGCACCCGATTTCTCGGCTTCGATAACGGGTTGAAGAATGGCCACTGCTCTTTTCATCGTGCGCGCGGCTTTCACCACCTGCGGCAGGAACATTTTCCCGGAACCGAACAAATCGCCCACCACGTTCATCCCATCCATCAACGGTTTGTCGATAACATCTACCGCGCGCGGATAAACGGAAAGCGCTTCGGCAATGTCTTCGTCCATAAAATCGCTGATGCCCTTTACCAGCGCGTAGCTCAACCGTTCTTCGAGCGGCAGCGAACGCCATTCGAGCACCTTTTCTTTTGTTTCTTCCGATGCTTTATTTTTAATGCTTTGCGCGTATTCCATCATCCGCTCCGTGGCATCTTCTCGGCGGTTGAAGACGATATCTTTCACCAGCTCCAGTACATCGGCAGGAATATCTTCGTAGAGCACCGATTCGGCCGGGTTGACGATTCCCATATCCATTCCGGCCTGGATGGCGTAATACAGGAAAACCGAGTGGATGGCTCCGCGGACATACTCATTTCCCCGAAACGAAAACGACAGATTGCTCACTCCGCCGCTCACTTTAGCGCCCGGCAGGTTGGCTTTTATCCATTTCACGGCTTCAATGTAATCCACCGCGTAATTCTGGTGCTCTTCCATTCCGGTGGCGATGGCCAGCACGTTGGGGTCGAAAATAATATCCTGCGGATTAAATCCGTTACCGACAAGCAAATGGTAAGCTCTTTCGCAAATCTCGATGCGCCGTTGGTATGTATCGGCCTGTCCGGTTTCATCGAAAGCCATTACCACAACGGCGGCTCCGTACGATTTCACTTTTTCGGCTTCTTCCAAAAACTCCGCTTCGCCGTTTTTTAGCGAGATGGAATTCACGATGCATTTGCCCTGCATACATTTCAATCCGGCTTCAATCACCGACCATTTCGATGAATCAATCATCACAGGAACGCGTGAAATATCGGGATCAGAGGCCAGCAGATTAAGGAAATTAGTCATTTCCTGAACGCCGTCCAGCAAGCCGTCGTCCATGTTTATATCGATAACCTGCGCGCCGTCTTCCACCTGCTGGCGGGCAATTTGCAGGGCTTCTTCGTAGTTTTTCTCCTGAATCAGGCGCAAAAACCGGCGCGACCCGGCCACGTTGCATCGCTCGCCGATGTTTACGAAGTTGATTTCGGGTGTCAGCACAAATTCTTCCAGACCGGAAAGGCGCATCAATGCGGGTTGTTTCACGGGTGTGGGCGGAATAACGCCCGTTACCATTTCGGCATATTTGGCGATGTGTTCGGGCGTGGTTCCGCAGCATCCGCCAATGATGTTTACCAATCCTTCGTCGATAAACTCCTGAATCTGAGCGGCCATTTTTTCGGGTGTTTCGTCGTACTCGCCTAACTGATTGGGTAATCCGGCGTTGGGATACGCGCTCAGATAGAAAGGCGAAACGCGCCGAAGTTGGTGAACATAAGGCTTCATATCCGACGCGCCAAACGAGCAGTTCAGTCCCACAGATAGCAAATTGGCGTGGCTCACCGATGTGAGAAACGCTTCGATAGTTTGCCCCGAAAGCGTTCTGCCCGCCTTGTCCGAAAGCGTTACGGAGAGCGAAACGGGCGTGTTTTTTCCGCGTTTTTTTGCTACTTCGTTGGCGGCAAACAAGGCGGCTTTGGCGTTGAGCGTATCGAAAACGGTTTCGATAAGCAGGATATCCACTCCGTTTTCTACTAACGCATCGATTTGTTCGAAATAGACGTTGCACAAATCGTCGAACGTTATGGCGCGATACATCGGGTTTTCCACGTCGGGACTCATCGAAGCCGTTTTGTTGGTTGGCCCGATGGCTCCGGCCACAAAACGCGGCTTGTCGGGATTTTTGGCCGTAAACTCATCGGCGGCTTTTCGGGCGACTTGCGCTGCCGACGCATTTATCTCACGCACCAGGTGTGCCATTCCGTAGTCGTCCATAGAAATGGCGTTGGCGTTGAAGGTGTTGGTTTCGATAATATCGGCTCCGGCAGCCAAATAGCCGCGATGAATTTCGCCGATGATTTCGGGCTGTGTAACCGAAAGCAAGTCGTTGTTTCCTTTTTGCGGTTTCGCCGCATCAGCAAACCGTTCGCCACGAAACTGCTCTTCCGAAAGTTTGTAGCGTTGTATCATTGTTCCCATGGCACCATCAAGGATGAGGATGCGGGATTTTAAGAGTTCTTTTATGTTCATTTTTTTTGTTTTAAATTATCGACAAACGCCCGGGAGACGAAGGATGTGCCTTCGTTAAAAATACGAAGTCGAAGACTTCGTGTCCCGAAGGTAAGTGCTACGCCAATCGTTCCATTTTTCCACATAGCCGGCAGCAACAGGGTTGTTTATTGTATATTCAATTGCGTGATACAGATGTTTGTCATCCCTAATCGTCGTATCAAAACTTTCACGCTGCCACAACCGCCCACTTCTGCCGGCTAATTTATTAATTTCTTTTGCCGTGAAACTTTTAATTGAGCGCAATATATCTTGTAAATATACAGGATTTCCGTCATTATCCGTTTCTTTTGTATGAAAAGCCCAATGAAAATGGTTCGGCATTACACAAAAGGCTTCATTCTCAATCTTGTTTCCTTCCCAAAACAAAAACGCATCAAACATTATTTTTCTATTTTGTTCATCGGAAAGATTAACGATATAATCGGTTTGTTCGTGCAATAAGTCGTCATACGCTTTAATGTACTTCCTTCGCATCAGTCTATATTCCGATTTTAACTGATCTGCTTTTTCGCTGAATGTCTTTTGCTCCGTGAGAATCGAAATTTGATTTTTCAACGACTCAAGTTCTATACTATATGCGCTCAGCGCTTTAGGTGGAACTGCACTTTTTAGACAACACGTAACAAAATAACTTTGTCCGGGTTGTTGAAAGTGCGGAAGATTGTTGCGGTATGCTTCTTTTCGTTCCAT
>CAKTUP010000048.1 GCA_934621705.1 uncultured Petrimonas sp. | reverse complement strand
GATTCCAACGCTTCTTCGGTTCCGCCTGCTAAATTTGGTGCAAAACCGCCTTCGTCGCCAACGGCTGTGCTAAGGCCTTTATCGTGAAGCACTTTTTTTAACGCGTGAAAAACTTCGGTACCCATTCTCAATCCTTCGCGGAAAGAGTTCGCGCCCACCGGACGAATCATGAATTCCTGAAAAGCGATGGGAGCGTCGGAGTGCGAACCGCCGTTGATGATATTCATCATGGGAACGGGCAACACGTATGTGTTTGTTCCGCCAATGTAGCGATACAAAGGCAAACCTAAATAATTGGCAGCCGCTTTTGCTACCGCAAGAGAAACACCCAAAATGGCATTAGCGCCGAGATTGGATTTGGTTTTCGTACCGTCCAATTCGAGCATTTTTCCATCAATCTGCATTTGTTCCAAAACGTTCATTCCCAGCAAAGCGGGAGCGATTACGTCGTTGATGTTGGCAACCGCTTTCAACACACCTTTACCCAGGTATCTTTTTTTGTCGCCGTCGCGAAGTTCCAATGCTTCGTTTTCTCCGGTTGATGCACCCGATGGCACGGCAGCGCGGCCAAATGCACCCGATTCCGTTAACACGTCAACTTCTACAGTGGGATTACCTCTCGAATCCAGCACCTCGCGTCCTAAAATACTTACAATTCTCATGTTGTTTTTGATTTTTATGTAAAATGAATTCTAATCGATTAATTTGCAAATTGATAACTAAACAAATCCGCTATTTTTTTGAGCGTACAAATATACTGATTTTTACAGAAAATAGAAAGTATTTATTGGAAACTTAGGTTAAATGTTAATAAAAAGATGGATACGGGGAAAGTTTAACGTTTAAAGTTATGGGCGGTCGTGATGTTTCCATCCCAATCCCAGATCCCAGATCCCAGATCCCAAATTGGATTACATTCCCGCTCCACTTACCGTTTCAATAAGCGCGCTCATATTGGATGTGAGCAGCTTTACGGAAATGGCCATAAGAATAACGCCGAAGAACTTGCGCAGGATATACGCGCCGCTTTCGCCTAACAATTTTTTCACAAAACCTAAATACCGCAATACCAAATAAACGATGATAAGGTTTAAAACTACGGCAATTATGATGTTTAGCACGTGGTATTCCGCCCTCATGGAGAGAAGCGTAGTAAAACTTCCCGGGCCGGCAATGAGCGGAAAAACCACCGGGAAAAGGGTCGAAGAATTTCCGGTAGCGGTGCTGTCGTTCTTGAAAATTTCCACTCCAAAAATCATTTCTATGGAAAGGATGAGCAAAACAATGGCTCCCGCAACGGCAAACGCCGAAATATCTACTTGAAAGAGTTTCAGGATCCATTCGCCCACAAAAAGAAACACGGTGAGAACGATGAAAGAGTAAAAAGCCGCTTTTTCGGGATGGATGGTACGCCCCTGGCTCTTGAGATTCAGGAAAATAGGTACTGCGCCTGTTACATCGATAATGGAGAACAAGACAATGAAAACACTGATTATTTCTAAGATGTTAATGGGCAGCATTGTAACCGGATTTTAGAATAATGAAAGGGTACTCTTTCAATTTGAGTGCAAAATTACTGAAAACGGGCATATTTTCCAAGAATTATTCAAAATATGTTAGTTTGGGAAGGGAGTTTATCGAGTGTGAAATGAGTGGAATGCGAGAAGTTGAGAAATTTAACGATTTTAAACGCGTTGAAGTGATGAAAAAAACGCTTTTCAAAAGATTGCAGCGTGGCACAGTTTTGGTTGCAATCTTCGATTTCAAATAACACGCCTGTTTCTTCCGAAAACTGAACTATCGCCGGATGCAGTTGCGCTATTTTTTGCCGGATAAACTCAGTGTCTTGTTTGAAAAACGATTGCCGTAAATCGAAAAACTCTTTAAGCGCGGCGAAAGCCTCGAAACGGTACGTTTTCATTTGGCCGTCGGGTTCGTCAATGATTTTTTGCAGCGCGGGGCCCGTGCCGAACGGAATTCTGTCGGAATATCGCGCCATCGGATAAACGAAAACATCGTCTAACCTTGCAGTTTTTCCCAGCGCGAAAACCTTTTGCAGGAAATAAAAATCTTCGCCGCCTTGCTGCCTTCCCATTCCGCCAAAGCGGACGTAAGCACCGGCCGAAACCGAAAACGCCGAACCGATGGTGTGGTAATAATACGGAAACCCTACAAACCGGAGCATTTCACTGAAATACCGGATATATTGCTCGTATTGGCGAATGGCATTTTCGAGTTGCGGATCGTTGTTTTCCACCCGATGCCGAAAATTCTGCACCGTGCAGCAAAGCCCCGCCGTTTGCCGGTAGGCAGCGAAAATACCGGCCAGGAAATTGGGCGAAACGGTGCAATCGGCATCTAACGAAATAATTATCCCTTCGGGATTTTGGGTGTTCAGGAAATATTCAACCGCTAAATCCATCCCGATTTTTCGGGCAAGGCCAACGCCGGCGTGTTTTCGGGGAAGGTTTTCGAAAATCAACGGAAAAAAACGAAGCGTATCTGAGTTATTTTCGGCCGCAAATCCGATAACTTCGTCATACGTTTTTCGGTTTTGCAAAACTACTTCTTCGCCGGAAAGAACTCCCGAATTGATTATCACCGCCACCAGCGTTTTCGCTTTCGGCGTTTTGCATTCGCAAAGGTTTTGGAGCGTGATATGTAAATCCTTTTCGTTGTAACAGGGAATTACCACGACCCTATCGGCTGCAAAATCCGCCGGATAGTTGGTTTGCAAATACTCGGGTTTCTGTCTTTCTATGTATGGCTGCCAATATTTCATCTTGCAAAAATAAAAAAAATAAGGCTCTTTTTGCAAAGAACCTTATTCGTTATAATTTAAAACCGTACGGTTACTTGTTTTCCGTTGCAGCCGGAGTTTTGGGGGCAGTGCCGGTTGTGGCCGACGTTGCCGGGCCGTATCTTTTGTTTAAAAAGTCGGTTACTTCTTTGGTAATGTCATACTTTTCATCGGCATATAAAATATTATCGGAACCTGTGTTGCTGAAAATAATCTGATATCCTTTGGTTTTGTTGAATTCCTTCATTTGTATCCGCACCGTATCGTTGAGTTCGGCATTCAATTTTTGCTGCTCTATGGCAAATTCCTGACTCAATCTTTCGGCCATTTGTTGGTATTCCTGTTGCATTTTCATAATGCGCTGCTGCTCTTGGTCGTATCTTTCCTGACTTAAAAACGCGTTATTTTGCACTTTTCGTTGAAATTCCTGTGCGGCTGCGTTAAACTGACGTTCTTTTTGTGTTAGGCTTGCACGCGAGTTTTCTTCCGTTCTCATTAATGCTTCGCTCAAATCTTTCCAGAAATTGTAATTCGTCAGAAGCGAATCCACATTCACGTAAGCTATCGGCAAAGTAACGGAAGAGTCGTTCAACAGTGCGGTGAAATCTCCATTTTTTCCTCCGCTTTTGCCCGGCGCCGATGTAAAATGTAAAATGTACAGAATAAGGATGGCAACGGCTAAAACTCCTCCAATGATGTAGGCATTGTTATTTTTCATTTCTCAAAAAAATTGTGTGTTATACTTTTTCTTTTAACATTCTCTCGATCAAACTTTCTCTGCCCGATGCTTCTCGGTCTTGCGATGTGGCGCAGCTTATACCCCTGTCTTTCATCGCTTTGCTTCCGCCGATGTGTGTGTTGGGAAATTCTCCTTTTTTGCTGAAGAACACCCTTACGCCCATCAGCAAGACGGCGATAAAAAGGAGAGCTATGCCCAAAAGTAAAGTTTTTATCATATTTTTCTTAAATTTGTGGCGCAAAGATAGTTTAAATAGCCAATTAAAAATCATTTTTCGTCTTAAAGATATTAAAATTTTTGCTTGGCTACATTTTTTCTTGTACTTTTATCACCTAAACAAATAAAAAAATCCGCCGATATGGATAAGATGCATCTCACGATAAACAATAGAATTGCTCTCGGAAAGATTTTGGATTTTCTCCATTCTTTTGATAAAGGCGAAGTGCAATACGCGTTTGATGTTGATTTAGACGCGGAAGATGAAATGCCGGCAATCGAAAACTCCCTGCAAGAACCCGCCGTGGCTTATGAAACGTATGCAAACGATCCCGTGTTTTTGGCAAATAAACACTATTTGGAGAAAGTTGTAGAGAGAATGGATGCCGGATTAGCTATTTTTCATACGCACCAAGAATTGGAAGATATGTTGGAAAAAACGCTTGCTAAGTATGAAGATTGTGTATCATCTTAAACATCAAACATCTAACATCTAACATCTAACACTAAAATAAATACAAATTATGACAATCAAAGATTTACAACCGGCAGCAATTTGGAACTATTTTTACGATATCACCCAGATTCCTCGTCCATCAAAGAAAGAAGAAAAAATCATCGCCTATTTACTGAACTTTGCCAAAGAGCATAATCTTGAAGCCAAGCAGGATAAAGCAGGAAACGTGCTGATAACGAAACCCGCCACACCAGACAAGGAAGACGTGCAGACGGTTATTTTGCAATCGCACGTGGATATGGTTTGCGAGAAAAACAGCGATGTTACGCACGATTTCGACAATGATTCCATTGAAACAATTATCGACGGCGATTGGGTGAAAGCAAACGGAACCACGCTGGGAGCCGATAACGGCATCGGGGTTGCCGCGCAACTGGCTGTTTTGGCCGCGGACGACATCGCGCACGGAAAAATTGAAGCGCTCTTTACCGTTGACGAAGAAACCGGATTAACCGGCGCCAACTCGCTTCAACCCGGATTTTTTACGGGAGAGATTTTACTGAACCTGGATACCGAAGAAGAAGGCGAAATTTATATCGGTTGTGCCGGTGGAAAAGGCACCAAAGCTTATTTTAAGTACAAACCAAAAGACGCTCCCAAAAAATATTTCTGGTTCAAAGTGCAGGTGAAAGGGCTTCGCGGCGGACACTCGGGAAGCGATATCGACAAAGGATTTGGAAACGCCAATAAGATTCTGAACCGTTTCCTTCATTCACTGATGCGCAAGAAATACGGTATAGTATTGTCGGAAATCGGCGGCGGAAACCTGCACAATGCCATCGCACGCGAAGCGTATGCCGTGGTGGGCGTGAAAGAAAAGTACAAGGAAGATATCCGCGTGAAACTGAATGTTTTCCTTGCCCAGGTTCAAAACGAATACCAAAAAACAGATCCTAATTTGGATATTCAACTCGAATCGGTGCAAATACCTTCGAAAATCATTAAAAAAAGTGTTGCCGAAAAATTGATACAAGCCATTTATGCCTGTCCGCACGGAGTTATCAGCATGAGTTTCGATATCAACGGCCTGGTGGAAACTTCCACCAACCTGGCATCGGTGAAAATGCTCAAAGATTACACGATAGAAATCGGTACCAGTCAGCGCAGTTCGGTGGAGTCGCGTAAACACGACATCGTGAACATGGTTTCCACCGTTTTCGACTTGGCCGGCGCTAAAGTTACCCACAACGACGGATATCCCGGCTGGCAACCGAATACCGATTCTCAAATACTCAAACTGGCCAAGAAAGAGTATCGCAGCCTGTATAACAAAACCGCTAAAGTGAAAGCCATTCACGCCGGGTTGGAATGCGGCCTTTTCCTCGAAAAGTACCCAAATCTGGATATGATTTCCATCGGCCCCGATATGACCGACGTGCATTCGCCCGACGAGAAAATGAAGATTTCATCCGTTGGGAAGTTCTGGGATTACCTGGTTCGGATTTTGGAAAATGTTCCGGTGAAGTGTGTTGAATGATATTGAGAAAAGCGAGTTTTGGCTCGCTTTTTTATTGCCAATAAAACAGTTATCTTTGACATTCAGAAAAAAGCGATATGAAACAACGTTTTTATTTTGATACTTCGGTTTTTGGAGGTGTTTTTGACAACGAATTCGAAGAGGCTACACTCCAGCTGTTTGAAAGAGTGAAGCTTGGAAAAGTTATTTGTGTTTTTTCTAACTTATCGGAAGTCGAATTAACGAATGCGCCGGAAAACGTGCGTGAATATTTCAAAGACTTACCCAAAGCTAATATGGAAAGAATTGTCATAGGAGACGAGGCGATTCGTCTTGCCGAAAAGTATATTGAAGAAAAAGTTGTAGGAGAAACAAGTTTCAGTGATTGTTTGCACATAGCGGCGGCAACTTTAAATAAAGTTGATATTTTAGTGAGTTGGAACTTTAAACACATAGTTAATGTTTATAGAATTAGAGGTTACAACTCTGTGAATTTGAGAATGAACTATTTAGCGCTTGAGATAAGATCTCCAAAAGAAATTTTAGAATATGAAGACTGAAAAAGATATAGAAAAAACTAAAAAAGGATTCGATACTGTCAAAACTTTCCGAGAAATAAAAGATAGAATTTCGGCAGATTTATATGGGAAAAGTAACGAACAAATAAAAGAGTATTTACAAGCACACCTAAATATTGAAAAGCAAGTAAATATTTAATATATAACTCATTATAAGTTTATTCCTTTATTGTCTGTTGAGTAAGTTGCTTTTATGAGAAAAATTCTTCTAATCGTTTGTTTTTTTGTCTTTTGTATATCGGTTTCCACTTCTCAATCCGATTTCCGCATCCTATTCTACAATGTGGAAAACCTTTTCGACACCGTAGATGACCCCGAAAAAAACGACGACGAGTTTCTTCCTGACGGAACAATGAACTGGCAACCTTGGAAATACTGGGAAAAACTCCGAAACATTTCTCGCGTAATCACCGCCGTAGGCGAAATGTACTCGCCCGCCATTGTGGGATTGTGTGAAATTGAAAACGACAGCGTAATTTTCGATCTTACCCGCCGTTCGCCACTTCGGGCGCAAGGTTATGAATACGTGGTAACCAATTCGCCCGACGAGCGCGGCATTGACGTAGCGTTGCTCTATCAGCGGCATCAGTTCAAATTGCTGGAAAAGAACGAATACGAGATTGTTTTTCGCAACAAATCCACACGCCCAACCCGAAACCTGCTTCACGCCGCGGGGCAGGTTATTTCGGGCGATACACTTGATGTTTTTGTTTGCCATTGGCCTTCACGCAGCGGTGGTCAGCGCGAGTCGGAACCTGCCCGTATCGATGCCGCCGTTTTGCTTCGCAATAAAGTGGATAGTTTGTTCGCGATAAGGGAAAAAGCCAACATCGTTATCATGGGCGACTTCAACGATCATCCCAACGATAAAAGCCTTTTCCAGACGCTGAAAGCGAGAAGTTTAAACTATCATCGTTCCGATAAAGAATTGTACAATATGTTTTTCCATCGGGTGAAAGAAAAGAATTTCGGCACATACTTTTTTCAGGGTAGGTGGGAAGTGTTGGATCAGTTTATCGTGAGCGGGAATCTGTTGTCGGAACACAGTTCGGTTTACATAAAAGGAAACGAAGCGCACGTTTTCAAACCCAATTTCCTGCTGGAAGAGGATTCCAAGTTCGGTATTAAACGCCCTCATCGCACGCATCTCGGACCCCGATACATCGGCGGTTTCAGCGACCACCTGCCGGTGTATATGGATTTGAAAATTAGTGTAGGGCGGTGAGTTTTAATCATTGCTCGTGCTCTTAAAACATAGCCGATATTTTACGAATTTCGGCAAGGCGTTTGGCTAATTTAGAGTCTTGGCTCGCCACTTGCAAGTTGTAATCAGTTTGCATTCCTACCAGCATGTACGCCGGAACACCCAACGCGGCTTCCACAATCAAAGCAAAATCGCTGGTAACCGGACGCTTACTGTTTAAGATTTCATTAAGCGCCGTGTATGGCACCCCCAATTTCTCGGCAAATGCCTTTTGTGTAATGTGCCGGTATTCCAGTTCGTCTTTCAATAATTCCCCCGGATGCACCGGACGGAACGGAAATCCTATATCGCTCATTTTTTTTATTTATAATGGTTTGTAATATCGGTTAAAGAACAGATTTCAATTTTTCCCATGTTGTTCGGCTCAATTATTTCCCGAAATTCGAGCCGGTATTGGTTGTTTATCCGCACAGACGAAAGTCCTTTTTTGTTACCTTTTAGTTTTTCGTAATTCAGTGATTTGACCAAATATAAATCCTCCACCCGCACGGCTTTGACGAGTGCGCGAACACACTTCGCATATCCATTTACGATTTGCGGCTGATAACGGTGTTTTTTATCCTTCGTTTTCCCATCTTCGTACAGTTCGCGCAAATATTCCTTTTCAAATTCAATTTTCATAGTTGATATTTGTGTCGATACAAAAATAGTATTTATTTCAATATTCACAAAAAAAGTGAATCGATTTCTTTCGACGACGCTATTTAGGCGCTATTAAAATATTTTATCCCATTATCCGCTTCAAAACGAAAACTTTGTGTTAACTTTGCGAACTTTTACATTCAAAAAATAAAAACAACAACAAATTTATGACGAATCCAATTATCAAGCGAATCGAGTTGTCAGACGGACGCACGATTACGCTCGAAACGGGAAAATTGGCCAAACAAGCCGATGGTTCGGTTGAGTTGCGAATGGGTAACACCATGCTTCTCGCCACGGTTTGCGCTGCCAAAGACGCTGCCCCCGGAGTAGATTTTATGCCGCTGCAAGTAGAATACAAAGAGAAATTTTCCGCTTTCGGGCGTTTTCCGGGTGGATTTATGAAACGTGAAGGACGTCCTTCCGATTATGAAATCCTTACCAGTCGTTTGATCGACCGCGCTCTTCGCCCGCTTTTCCCCGATGATTATCACGCCGAAGTTTTTGTAACCGTTATGCTCTTCTCGTCCGACGGCGAAGATATGCCTGACGCACTGGCCGGATTGGCCGCTTCTGCCGCGCTTGCCGTTTCCGACATACCGTTCAACGGGCCGTTATCGGAAGTGCGCGTTGCACGCGTCGATGGTCAACTCGTGGTTAATCCGACATTCAAACAACTGGCAAAAGCCGATATGGATATTGTTGTGGGCGCTACCATCGACAATATTATGATGGTGGAAGGCGAAATGAGCGAAGTTTCGGAAGCCGAACTGCTCGAAGCCATTAAGTTTGCTCACGAAGAGATCAAAAAACACTGTCAGGCTCAAATCGAGTTGATGGAACTTTGCGGAACCACCCAAAAACGCGAATATTCGCACGAAGAAAACGACGAAGAACTCCGCAAACAAGTGTGGGACGTTTGTTATCCGAAAGCTTACACGGTGGCATCGACGCAAAACCCCGACAAGCACGCACGTATGGACGCTTTCGCCGCCATTAAAGACGAATTCTTAGCGTCAATCCCCGAAGAAGTGCGCGAAGAAAAAGCGCCGTTCGTATCGAAATATTACCACGACGTGGAAAAAGAAGCCATGCGCCGCAGCATTCTCGACGAAGGCAAGCGCTTGGACGGACGCACCACCACCGATATCCGCCCCATCTGGAGCGAAGTGGATTACATTCAAGGCCCGCACGGCTCCGCCGTTTTTACGCGTGGCGAAACGCAATCGCTTACAACCGTTACGCTGGGTACGAAATTGGACGAGAAGATTGTGGACGACGTACTCAATCACAGCACCGAACGTTTCCTGCTGCACTATAACTTCCCACCGTTTTCTACCGGAGAAGCCCGTCCGCAACGCGCTACCGGACGCCGAGAGATTGGCCACGGAAACCTGGCGCATCGCGCGCTCAAACGCATGATTCCGCAAGGATATCCTTACGTTATCCGCGTGGTTTCCGATATTTTGGAATCCAACGGTTCATCGTCAATGGCCACGGTTTGCGCCGGAACGCTCGCCCTGATGGATGCCGGCGTTACCATTAATAAACCGGTGTCGGGTATCGCTATGGGATTGATTTCCGAAAACAAAGGACAAAATTTTGCCGTTCTTTCCGATATTCTCGGCGATGAAGACCACTTGGGCGATATGGATTTCAAGGTGTGCGGAACCAAAGATGGAATTACCGCCGTGCAAATGGATATTAAGGTTGACGGACTTTCGTACGATATTCTTGAACAAGCTCTAGCTCAGGCCAAAGCCGGTCGCGGGCACATTATGGGCAAAATGATGGAAACCATTTCCGAGCCTCGTGCCGATTTGAAACCGCATGCACCGCGCATCGAAGTTATCGAAATTCCGAAAGACTTCATCGGCGCCGTTATTGGCCCGGGTGGAAAGATCATTCAGGGAATTCAGGAAGAAACCGGAGCCATCATCACCATCGAAGAGATCGACAACAAAGGCCGCGTAGAAGTTTCCGCCACCAACAAAGACTCCATCGATGCCGCCATGCGCAAGATACGCGGCATTGTGGCCGTTCCCGAAGTGGGCGAAGTGTACGAAGCCACCGTTCGTTCGGTGATGCCTTACGGCGCGTTCTGCGAATTCCTTCCCGGAAAAGACGGATTACTCCACATTTCCGAAATCGACTGGAAACGCTTGGAAAAAGTGGAAGATGCCGGTATAAAAGAAGGCGACAAGATTCAGGTAAAACTCATCGACATCGACCCCAAAACAGGTAAATTCAAACTTTCGCGTAAAGTGTTGCTGCCGCGCCCGCCAAGGTCGGAACAACCCAAACAAGAAAATGAATAAAACGATATAGATAACTGTAAAAAAGCGAGTCCGAAAGGTTCGCTTTTTTGCTACCGCGCACGGCGGTTTCAAACCGCCTTGCGCATTAATTACATCTCTTACGCCTGCATAAGTTTACCACACTTCAAGACACAGCCCAGCCGCTTTCCATCACAATATCAGCCAATTACAATAAAACAATCTCCAATAGGTAACGATTTAGAAACGAGCGAAATGCTTTTTACTGCATTGTTTTGTATTTTGAAAACAAAGAACGAATTGCTCTGACAAAGGTAAGAAATTACCTATGAAAAGCAAAGAAAATACAATTAGTTTCTTGCAACTCTCCCCAATATCCACTTCATCACGCTCTGTTTTTGGAGCAGTATTTTTGCCGGAACGGTTATGGGCTCTTTCAACAGAATGTTTTCTGAAATCTTGTCTGTGGGGCGAAGTGCAACCGTGTACCGGGCATGTTGTCCGGATAAATGCACGGTTTCCGAAATGCTTTCAATCTGAAACTGTGCAGGTATCGGCAAATCTAATGACATGTCTACAAGAACTTTCGTGAATTGCGACTGATGTTTCACAGCGCTTTGCGGAAGTTGACTTGAATAATGCAAAAAACCGTTTTCGGCTTGCATTACGGTCATTTCGATATCGATGGAGGGTTGATAGGGGATGAATGCCGAAATGGCAATCAATATCAGCAACGAAGCTCCTATTATCATTATTCCGTGCCGTAATAATACCGGTGGAACTTGCCCGATGATATTGCGAACTTTTTCGCTTCTTAATTCTATTCGAGTATTTTCTCTTTGCATATTTTCAATGTTTTTCTAATAAGTGCCAATAGCCAATGGCTAAAAGCTAACCGCTAATTCCCCAATTCCAACTGATTTTTCACCAATTCGTAATACTTTCCGCGTTTTTTCGTAAGTTCTTCGTGCGAGCCTATTTCGGCTATTTCGCCGCCATCGAGAACCACAATTTGGTCGGCATTTTTCACCGTGCTCAGGCGGTGCGCGACAACAACGACGGTTTTGTTTTGGTAAAATTCCGACAGATTTTCTATAATTGCCTTTTCGTTGGTGGCATCCAACGCGTTGGTGGCTTCGTCTAAAAAGATGAACGACGGGTTTTTATACACGGGCACGAGCTATCAAAATCCGTTGGCGTTGCCCTTGGCTTACGCCTTGCCCGTCTTGCCCTATTTGCGTGTTGTAACCCAACGGCAACGCCTCCACGTAATCGGCAATATTGGCTACCTGTGCAGCATAGCGAAGTCGCTCTAAATCTATTTCATCCACTGCCGGAGCAATATTTCGGGCAATGGTGTCCGAAAACAGGTAGCCGTCCTGCATCACGGCGCCGCATTGGGCACGCCACCACGCGAGGCTGAATTTCTCCAAATCCTCTTTGCCGATTTCAATTTTCCCTTCGTTGGGTGCGTAATAGCCCAACAGCAGTTTCACGAGCGTGGTTTTTCCGCTTCCGCTGGCACCCACTATTGCCGTTACTTTGCCTTGCGGAATATCGAGGTTGATGTTATTCAGCACGTAATCCGGTCTTGCTCCGTCGTATTTGAAACAAAGGTTTTCGATTTTTACCGAACGATTTTCCGGCAAATTTTCCACCGTGCGGTTTTCGTCTTCTTCGTTCTTTTGGGTGTGAATTTCGTTCATCCTATCCAAACTGATGCTCACATCCTGCCATTGATAAATAAAATTCATCATCTGCTCCACCGGACTGTTGAGCTGACCGATGATGTATTGAATTGCCAACATCATCCCCAGCGTGAGGTTTCCGCTGATGACCGCCGTGGCAGCCAAAACGGTTATCAGAATGTTTTTCAGCTCATTTATCATTATGCTTCCGGCTTCCTGATTTTGTTGCAGCGAAAGCGACTGCATATTCACGTCGAACAAGTCGGCTTGCACATCTTCCCATTCCCACCGTTTGCGTTGTTCGCAGCCTTGCAGTTTGATTTCCTGCATTCCGGTAATAAGTTGATACACCACGTTTCGGTTGATGCCTTGTTGCTCAAAATATTTGTAATCCAGCACGCGTCGTTTTTTCAGGAAAACCATAATCCACAAGCCGTAGAGTATGCTTCCGGCAAGAAAAACCAAGAAAATGGGAACGTTGTAAATAATCAATACGATACCGAAAATCACGAAACTAAACAGCGAAAACAGCAGATTGATCGTTTGCACGGTGAGGAAATTTTCGATACGGCGGTGGTCTTCGATGCGTTGCAGGAGATCGCCCGTGAGTTTGGTATCGAAAAACTTCATCGGCAATCTCATCAGCTTGATAAAAAAGTCCGATATCGACGAAATGTTGATGCGGGTACTGATATGTAACAGAATTTTCCGGCGGATAAAATCAATTGCCGTGCGGCTGAAAAGCAACATCGTTTGGGCAATCAGGATAAGCCAAATAAACCCGATGTCTTTGCCCTGTATTCCGGTATCGACAATGGCTTGCGTGAGAAACGGAAATATCAGTTGCAGCACGCTCCCGAGAAACAGACCGAGAATCAGTTGCGTGAAAAAGCGTTTGTAGCGCACCAAGTATTTCCAAAGGAACTTCAATCGGTTTTCAGAGGGAATGGTATCGCCCTCTTTTTCGTAAAACGCGGCTGTTGGCTCAAAAAGCAGGGCAACGCCTTTTTCTTCGCCGGCGGTGCGGGTGCTTATCCAATGGTCGCAAAACTCGTCGCGGGTGTAGGTGAGGAGCCCTTTGCCGGGGTCAGCAACATACACACCCCCCTTAGTCCCCCCGAAGGGGGGAAACAGTCCTCCCCCTTTGGGGGAGTTAGAGGGGGCTATGGCGTAAACCACCACAAAATGGTCTTGTTTCCAATGGACAATGCACGGCAACAAGGCTTTTTCGGCTAATTTGTCGAATGTAATGCGTCCGCCCACGGTTTTGAAGCCGATGTTTTCGGCGGCACGGCTGATGCCTAACAAGGACACGCCGTCCCGACCGATATAAGAACTTTTGCGTAAGTTATTTATATCATAGTCTTTGCCGTAATACTTGGCAATCATACCGAGGCAGGCGGGACCGCAATCCATGGCGTCGGGTTGGTGGATGAGGGGGAATTTTAACATTTTTATTTGTGGTTTACAGACGATTTATTTCATCACTCGCTTGCTGACCTTTATATTTGCTGTTTGTAGAGTTAAAACGATAACTAACCGTTAATGAAACCGAGCGGCTGTC
>CAKTUP010000047.1 GCA_934621705.1 uncultured Petrimonas sp. | reverse complement strand
GAAAGCCATCAGAGAGATTTGTTTGAAGCCATTGGCAACGGCAATTTCCCCAAATGGAAAATGTTCGTTCAGATCATGACCGAAGAACAAGCCGAGAACATGCCCTTTAATCCGTTCGATTTGACAAAAGTGTGGTACAAAGGCGATTTTCCGCTTATCCCCGTAGGTGAATTTGAACTTAACCGTAATCCCGAAAACTATTTTCAGGATGTGGAACAAGCGGCTTTCAATCCGGCAAATGTAGTTCCGGGAATTGGATTTTCTCCCGACAGAATGTTGCAGGGACGTTTATTCTCTTACGGAGACGCTCAACGCTACCGGTTAGGCGTGAACCATCACCAGATACCCGTAAACATGCCCAAAGGCGCCATGGAAACGTACAACAATTTCCATCGCGACGGACAAATGCGCGTGGATGGAAACCAAGGTGCCGCACTGCACTACGAACCGAACAGCTACGGCATTTGGAAAGAACAGCCCGAACACGATGAGCCTGTTCAGAAAGTAAGCGGCGACATTAAACGCTGGAATTTCCGCGAAGACGATGATAATTATTACGAGCAACCCGGAAAGTTGTTCCGCCTGATGACTCCCGATGCGCAGCAGCGATTGTTAGAAAATACCGCTCGCAATATGAACGGGGCAGAAGAACATATCAAAATCCGCCACATCGGAAACTGCTTTAAAGCCGATCCGGATTACGGCAGAGGGGTAGCAGACGCCTGCGGCATTTCATACGAAAAGGCAGGGATAAACTAACTCGATTTGTCTTTAGACTTTATTAGGGACACCCATTGGGTGTCCCTAATTTTATATATTAGTGCGAATCAGAGATAGGGATGGAAAAATGCCGAGAAATTTTATAGTTTTAAAAATTTAATACAATTGCCATATACTAAAAATATGTCGGAATGAAAAAATTAAATATTATCTATCGTATGAAATTACATTTTGTCTTCATTTACTTCACCCACACCTCGTCCATGGCAAAAAGAGGTTTTTTATGCTTTGATCTTCTCCATTCGGGAAGGGCTTCCAACGGCAATGCTGTAACCCGAAGGTATTGAATCTTTTTTTTAATTTCAAACGTCATTGGGAGTGTCTTAATCGTTGTCGTTTCCGAATTGTCGTTATGTTGTGCCGGCAAAGTCGTGTAATGAACTCCGTCTTGTGAAACGGATACTGTTGCGGTGCGGGGGAGAAATATCCAATGCCGCTGATCTTCCAAAAAGGATAGGGTTACGGTGTTAATTTTTATATGCTTCCCGAAATCTAAAGTAACGGTAACGGGTTTATCGAATAAGAGCCAATTATAAGAGAAATCCTTAAAGCCATACATGCAATCGGTTAAGGTTTTTTCTTTATTTGCCGGAAAATCTTCAATCCAAGAGGCGCTGAAAATTATATCCGAATTTTCCGCCAAATTATTGAGCGCTCCCAATTCAAAAACATGTTGCCACTCTTTTTCATAGTCATTGAGGGTATACCCCTCTTCAGAAAGAGAAGTAATCCCCATTGACCGTGCTTCACGAAGGAATCTGTCCACTCTTTTGGGCAAATCTTCTCTTACCTCCCATCTTTTGTTTCCTTTTGTCATATAGATGCCGTGCTTTCTCCTCCCATAAAATCTTGCCTGCTGCAGGTAGGTATAATCAAAAGAAAGTCGGAGTTTTTGGATGTTTTTGGCAATTTTTTCGTTGTCGGCAATCGTTTCCGCCCGGTCGAACAGACGGCTGCATTCATCCATAATTTCCGGCGTAAGATAGGAATTGTATTCATTGACGGGGTTACCATATATATCGAGATTGCGTCCCGACTGTTTCACATAAGAGGATATCTTATGGAGATATGTCTTGATGAGCGGCATTGCTTTTCCGTAGCGAGCGGTTAAAAATTCGTCTATCAGTTCATCTTCGTCCTTTTGGCTGTTCCAGAGTTTCTTCGACAGAACATAGCTCTTCAAATCATTTTGATAAACCCAATTTTCACCTCCCTGCTGAGCAAAAACCCCTTTGACGTTGTTGCGTTGGTAGAAATCGATGTTATCGGGGATGTTCAGCACATCAGGAAAAGGTGCAAGATAGTTGGTAAATTGGGTATAATAATCCCAGACGAAAATATTGGGAGTCATTTTTTTCCATCCCTCCAAATTTCTTCGGAAAGTGGCTGCCGACTTATCTGTTGACACCGGCCGGGTGCGGAAGGCATCAATATTGCTCAAAAAAATAATGACATTGGGTAACGGTTTGGTTATGAGCGTAGGTCTTGTCGTTTCTCCATAAGCCAATGTGGTAAAGGTTTTGTCAGGATATTTTTCGGCAATTTTATTTACAAATCTGATGAGCGTACCCTGAGGTCCGCCCTCTTCCTCATTGATTGCTTTGCATACATTACACTCACAATGTCCGGAGTCGTCATTGGGACTGACAGACCAATACTTGGCGTGTGGATTTTCATTCATCAATCTCTTCAATGTTTGCAATGATATCTCCAAAACCGCCTTATTGGTCAGACATAGTTGGTTGGGTCTTCTCTTCCCGTCATACCACGCAAAATATTCGGGATGCCTCTCGAAATGTTTGGAATCTACAAGTTTATAGTAACTATGTCCCCAAAGCCCCCATGCATTGTTCAATTGATGAAGTTTGTGCCAATCGATATATTCCTGATCATCCTCTGCGGTTGAGTAAACCTCCCGATATTGGAACGAGGGCTTTTCTCTGATACGGATGGGTAGCGGAATGAGCAGGTCGGGATTGTGGGGACAATCAGCCGGTTCGCCGGGCGCCCATTTTTTACAATGCAAATAATTTTCGATAAAATGATAAGCAGCAAAAAGGATACTCCGGTCTCCGTTCCCGGCCAGCACGATGTTATCGGCATCATTGCGAATCTCAAATTCATCTTCCGGTAACTTATCCTTTCTTTCAAGAACCAGAGCAGGATTGGAGACGTTTTTTGCCTGACCGACCTCTAAGGTGGCACCTGTAACTTTCCGGATATAATCCCTCAATACCGTTGCTGCCCGTCGTTCGTACCGGTTTGCATCCTGAGGAATTAGAATCTTATATTCCGATATCCCGTTTCGGGTCAGAAAAATTGAATGCGATTGTGCCGACAAATTGCCCATAAATAGAGAAAATATCAACAGATAAATACTCTTCATGCTTTATTTAAAATTATAGAACAAGTTTAAATAGATATCGAACTGATCGAATTGACTTCCCGTGCTGAAATGATTGCGGTTATAGACAACCGCCGTTGAGAACTTAACAGGTTTCCAATTTTTCTCAAAACCCAAGCCTATGTACTGCAATTTGTTGCTGATGAACTGTTCGGAAAAATCGAAATTCTTACTGTCCGGAGCATTTCCCAGCCCTGCCATAAACGAGAAGTTGTCCCTGTCATCATTCAGGAAATATTTCCAAGTAAACGAATTGCCATAGTATCGATTATTTTCGGCAAACGTGAAAAAGTTTCTCAGCGTGATGAGGTTATTCCCGACCTCTTTGCTTAATCCCGCAACGGGAGTGAAAATTTTAAACGTTGACGCACTCAGGAATTTAAGTCCTGTTTCAAGTTCATATCCTTTTGCTAAAGCGAGATAGAAGGAATAATAGGTTTCAAAAGCGGGAAACATTTTTTGATCCGAAACGGCGGCGCCAATGAACGAATAACTTCTTTTACCGTGTTTGGCATAGGCTTCAAGATCAAACTTCACGCTGTTGTTCCCGTTTCTTGCACGATAATTTGCCCTGCCTATTAAGGTAATTCGGTTGTCGTTTATTTTCCTTAAATATTGCAGCGACGTGGTGCTCATCGTCGGCAAATCATGGTTATACACACTTTGCAGATGCATGACTCCTATTTGATTGGCGTATTCAATCCGATGGGGTATCGAATCTTTTTCAATCCTTAACGTATCCGTACCCCGGGCATAAAACCGTCCGGAGAAAAAAACAATTTGAAAAACAACAATTATTAAAAATTTACGATACATAATCACTTTTTATTTTTAAATCCTTTCCGGGGCATATCTCCCCATTTTTTCTTCTTACCCGTCAATTCGTCCAAGTAACCTCTCAATGCCGAATAAACAATTACGGGATGATACAGTATGGGTTCCAAAAATGCCATAAACGCAATACCTAACGCTTTGTGCCATTTGTTGTAATAGTTATAAACTATCCGATCTAAGAATACGGCATAAAAGCTCATGGCGATATAAAAACTGATGACTGCCAGCACGACAACCAAAAGGTGGGCAAATATCGTGATATTTGTGAACAAAAAATATCCCATAATGAAATATCCTATACCCTCAACAATGGGAGACAAAAATTCAAAAAAGAGATTATACGGATAAACAATAAATCCCATTTTTTTGTATTTCGGATTGAACAAAACCCGCCTGTTTTTTTTAAGGATTTGAAATAATCCCCGCGACCACCTTTTCCGCTGCCGTATAAGCACTTTCAGCGAATCGGGCCCTTCCGTAAAGCATAACGCCTTGGCTATGCTATAGAGACGGTAATCCAATTTATGCTCCAACATATAATTGGTTATTTTGAAGATCAAATCCATATCTTCGCCCAGGGATTTTTTGTCGTAGCCTCCCACTTTTATTACTATATCTTTATCAAACAATCCCAATCCCCCCGAGATATTGGACATAGCATTGATGTGCGCCCAAGCCATTTTACCAAGCACAAACGAGCGGATATATTCAAGTTCCTGAAATCGCACAAACAAATTTCCGGGAACAATAATCTCTTCGAGCGTTCCTCTTTTTACAAAACTCGAATTGGACATCCTTAAAGTAGCTCCAACGGCGATACATCGCTCTTTTGAATTGAGCAGCTTCTCAATCATTAAAAGCAAGGTGTCAAAATCAAGAATACAATCAACATCGATGTTGAGATAATAGTCATATTTCGCGAGATTCAGCCCGGCATTAATCGCATCGGCTTTGCTGCCGCCGTTGAATTTATCTATAACTATAAGGTTTTTATAAGCCAAGAACTCGGAACGGTATATTTTCTTGATGGGTTCGCAAGGTATGATTTGATCAAATATGTAAGTTGCCTCTACCAAACCAAACTCGGCAATCATCTTGTCAAGAGTGTCGTCCTTGCTGCCATCGTTTACCACTATGAGTTCATATTTTTGATAATTCAGGCTAAGCAAAGAATGCACATTCTCTATGATGGTGGCCGATTCATTATAGGCTCCCGTAATGATACTGATGCCGGGAGCATTTTTCATAATGGAAACTGCCTGAACGGGCGAAAATTTATTGACAAAATGATTCCTTCTAATAGCCAGATAGGCTAAAACGCCATTTACGCTCAAAGCGGCAAAGAGGATTATCGACAAGGAGATTGATACAATATCTACCACATTGCCATACAAAACGGGGACAAAATCAAAATTTAATACAAACATCAAATGTCTATTAGCTTTTAGCAAGAGATAATTTTTCCATCCATCTATAAGAAACTGAACTTGGGGCTGATTCCGATTTAGACCTGTACAACGCCAGCATACTTGCTTTCTTTAAATTGAGGCTGCTCTCCGTGTCTTGAACTTTCAGCAAAAAATCATTCACCTCGGGCACATTATAAGACATATATCCCAAACTCTTTATAATTTCTTTCTTTACTTCAATTGATTGTTCCTTTTCATAACAATCCATTAAGATACGAATTGATTCCTCCTGATTAAAAATTCCCAAAGCCCGGATAAATTTTTTCTTCAGACTCTTATTGTCCGTATCCAGCATTTTGTGTATTGCCCCAACCGCATTGTCTTGATAATAATACGCTGCCAAGTCGGTACACAACTCAACAAACGTGTCATCATATTCCGGGCTGATCCAATGCGAAAAATGAGGAGCAAAAAAATTGAACTTACGTGTGATAATACTAAAATAAAGAAGCTGTTCAAACTTGTTAATCGGTTTATTACATGACACGAAACAATCCAATTCTGACTTCTTATCCACAATACAATATAAACGGGTTATCAAATCAATATCTTTATTCCGCCAACGTCGAAGGTTATTCAGGATATCCTCTTTCACAGAAATCACAAATCGAGACAATTCGTATAAAGCCCAAAGAATTTCTTTTATGTTATACCCTGATAACTGCTTTATTGCCAAATGATGCAATCCTAACGACAGATAAATTTGGTGAATCTTTTCTCTTTCATTTCCGGATAAAAAAAACTGATAATTCAATAATTCCGAAACAAATACTTTACGGATGCAAGGACGATAAACAGGATAGGTTTTTATTTTCTCCAAACTCTGCTCTGCCTCAAGATAGGAACCAAAAACAATGGGATAAAGAAGGTCTCTGAATAACAGCTGAAATTTTTCTGTCGTCTTTTTTCGCCTGTAATCAATAAAGTGATATATCAAAAACGACATGACACTCGCTATCACAATAGAAATATTGATAACGATAAATAGTAATACGTAAGGGTGGGTATCTCTAATAATTGTATGAATAATTGTCTGCATAAACTTTTATCTAATCAAAAAGTTTCGATAACCGGTACATCAATTCCATCGGTAAGAAAGGTTTGGAAATAATGTCATCTACTTCCATGTCACACAATCTTTTAATAATATCTGAGGTGAATGCATCTGAAATAACAATCACTTTGGCGTCCTTATTCAGTGCAGATTGTTTTGCAAGGTGGATGATTTCGAACCCTGAATAATATTTGAGAAAAATATTTGTAAGTATAACGTCAAACTTTTGAGATTGAATAAGTTCAAATGCCTGACTGCCATTATCTGCGGATACTACCTCATATCCTTCTTTTATCAGTATGCGGGTAACAGTAAATCTGACTGTCGCATTTTTTTCTATTAATAATATTTTCATCACAAAATAAATGCTTTTTTCTACTACACAACGTTTATCGATGAAATACAAATTTAGTATTTTATTTCACATAAAAAGCTGTCATCTTAAAAAAAAGATACAAAATTAACAAAAAAGAGACAATAATCACTCTTTTAATTGTAATCGAACGTCATCCGCAAATGCTCAAACAGGCTCTGTATAATGAATATGACCGTGTTTATTTTAGCGGATAATCATTTCATTTTTTTATTTATCATCAAGTATCAGCCACAGTCTGTGCCATATGTATGTTTATGAACAGCCTTCATGTAAATAATTTACCATATATTTGCATCATTAAACGCAAAAACAATAAAATTATGGTAAAAGTAGCGCTAATTACAGGTATAACGGGACAAGACGGCTCTTACCTGGCAGAATTCTTAATAGAGAAAGGATACGAAGTACACGGACTGCTGCGTCGCTCATCCTCGTTTAACACAGCGCGCATCGAACATCTATATTTGGACGAGTGGATAAGAGATATGCACCAAAAGAGACTGGTGAACCTGCATTATGCCGATATGACTGACTCCAGCTCGCTTATCAGGGTCATACAAACTATACAACCTCACGAAATATACAACCTGGCAGCTCAAAGCCACGTGAAAGTCAGCTTCGACGTACCGGAATATACCGCTGAAACCGACGCCGTTGGAACACTTCGTTTACTGGAAGCCGTTCGTATTCTCGGCATGGAGAAAAAAACCAGGATATACCAGGCATCAACTTCCGAGCTTTACGGTTTAGTACAGGAAGTACCGCAAAAGGAAACCACGCCGTTTTATCCCCGCAGTCCATACGGTGTAGCCAAATTATACGGATTTTGGATTACAAAAAACTACCGCGAGTCTTACAACATGTTTGCGGTAAACGGCATTCTTTTTAACCACGAGAGTGAACGCCGCGGCGAAACATTTGTCACCAGAAAAATAACCATTGCCGTTGCCCGTATAGCACAAAACATGCAGGACAAACTCTATCTTGGGAATCTTGATGCCCTTCGCGATTGGGGTTACGCCAAAGACTACGTGGAATGCATGTGGTTGATGCTTCAACACGATAAACCTGAGGATTTTGTTATTGCCACCGGTGAAATGCACAGTATTCGTGAGTTTTGCACGCGCGCCTTTTCAGAAGCCGGAATTGAACTGCGATGGGAAGGCCGGGGCATTGACGAAAAAGGAATTGATGTATCTACCGGAAAAGTTCTGGTGGAAGTCGATCCGAAATATTTCCGTCCGGCAGAAGTAGAACAACTTATGGGCGATCCGACAAAAGCGAAAACGCTCCTCGGATGGAATCCCCGTAAGACGTCTTTTGAAGAGTTGGTTAAGTTAATGGTAAAACACGATATGACGTTTGTAAGAAAATTAAAAGCCAAAGATGCGATAGACAATGAATAAAGACAGTAAAATATACGTGGCAGGACACAAGGGCATGGTTGGGTCGGCAATCTGGAAAAATCTGGCGGCAAACGGTTATACAAATCTCACAGGCCGCTCTCACAAAGAAATGGACTTGCTGGACAGTGCAGCCGTAAAAGATTTTTTCGAAAACGAAAAACCCGAATACGTTTTCATGGCCGCCGCTCATGTTGGCGGAATTATTGCCAACAACACATATCGGGCAGACTTCATATACAGAAACCTGCAAATTCAAAACAATATCATATACGAAAGTTTTAAGAACAACGTAAAGAAACTCTTGTTTCTCGGCAGCACCTGCATATATCCCAAAAATTCGCCGCAACCCATGAGCGAAGATTATCTTCTCACATCGCCGCTCGAATATACGAATGAGCCGTATGCCATTGCCAAAATCGCAGGACTGAAAATGTGCGAAAGCTTCAATCTTCAATATGGAACAAATTACATCGCCGTTATGCCCACCAATCTTTACGGCTTGAATGATAACTTCGATTTGGAAAAAAGTCACGTTCTCCCGGCCATAATGCGAAAAACGCACTTAAGCAAATGCTTACGCGAAAACAATTGGGATGGAATAAAAAAAGATTTGAAAAAAAGACCCATAGCCGGCATCAGCGAGAATAGCGCTAATGATGAAATTCTAAAGGCACTAAACAAGTTGGGGGTTTTCGCCAATCGTTTGGAGCTGTGGGGAACCGGAAAACCCATGCGTGAATTTCTTTGGAGCGAAGACATGGCCGACGCCTGTGTTTTTGTAATGGAAAACATTGATTTTGACGATCTGAAAACCGATAAACAAGAAATCCGCAACTGCCACATAAATATCGGATCCGGAAAAGAAATCAGCATAAAGAAGCTTGCCGAAACAATAAAAGAAATAATCGGTTTCGACGCAGACATCCGCTTCGACCCGTCAAAACCGGATGGCGCCATGCGCAAACTTACCGATGTCTCCAAATTGACTTCGCTCGGATGGCGCCATAAAGTCGAAATAGACGAAGGCATAAACTTATTGTATAACTGGTACATAGATAGTCAGGAAGATGATAGATGATGATAATATGCGATGTTGCCTCCGGTTTTAATGCTCAATGGAAGTCGGCGATTTCGCTGCGCAGATTTTGCGTGCTTAGCGTTTCCTTCGCGCGCTTGTATGTACAAGAAACAAAGGGCTAATAGCCAACTGCCAACTCCGCGTTCCTTATCAAAAAGAATATAAAACTCGTCAGTTTCGGCAGACCCTAACCAATTTTATTGGCATTGTTTTTGTTATTATAGTAAATAAAAAACTATATTTGCAATAAACTTAGAAGATAAGGAAGGTAATAATGGATAACAATTTTTCACAGAAAGTACGCAATATCATGGCATACAGCCGTGAAGAAGCCGAAAGACTACAAAACAATTATATCGGCCCGGAACATTTGATGCTGGCAATTCTTCGCGATGGCGACGGAATGGCCATTCAGGTGCTTCAGGATTTCGATGTGGACATAAAACATTTAAAAAACTATATCGATGACCGATTCCGCCAGATTCAGGAGCCGTACGATGGAACCAGCGAGTTGGTTATCAACAAAAGCACGGAAAAAACATTAAAAATGAGCATACTGGAAGCAAGGCTCACCAAAAGCACGGAAACCGATTCCGAGCATCTGTTGCTGGCTTTGCTGAAAGACAAAAATACGCCCATAAACGACATTTTGGCACAGTTTCAAATCGATTACTCCAGCGCGTTCCTGTACGTGAAAAGCATACTGGATGCCCGCGCCGAAGGTGGCTTGCCCGAATCGCCGTCGATGGGCCCGAACTTCACCGATGACGATGAAGACGAACCCGGCGGAAAATCGTCTTTCAACCCGGGCGGACAGCAGCAGGGCGGCCAAACTCAGGCTAAAGCTCCCGCTTCCGACACACCTGTGCTGGACAATTTCGGAACCGATATCACCCGCGCAGCGATGGAAAACCGCCTCGATCCGATTGTGGGGCGCGAAAAGGAAATCGAGCGCATCGCGCAGATATTGAGCCGCCGCAAGAAAAACAATCCGGTGCTTATCGGCGATCCCGGTGTAGGGAAATCGGCCATTGTGGACGGATTGGCGCTGCGCATCGTGCAAAAGAAAGTATCGCGCGCCATGTTCGACAAGCGGGTTATCGCGCTGGATATGGCTTCTATCGTTGCCGGAACCAAGTATCGCGGACAGTTCGAAGAGCGCATCAAAGCGATTCTGAACGAATTGTCGAAAAACCCGAACATCATTCTCTTTATCGACGAGATCCACACCATCGTAGGCGCCGGCGGCGCAGCCGGTTCGCTCGACGCGGCCAACATGCTGAAACCTGCGCTGGCGCGCGGAGAGATTCAGTGTATAGGCGCCACCACGTTAGACGAATACCGCAAGAATATTGAGAAAGACGGTGCGCTGGAACGCAGGTTCCAGAAAGTGATCGTGGATGCCACCACGCCCGAAGAAACGCTGCAAATCCTCAAAAATATAAAAGAACGATATGAAGACCACCACAATGTGCGTTACACCGACGACGCGCTGGAAGCGTGCGTGAAACTGACGGAAAGATACGTTTCCGACCGTACGTTCCCCGACAAGGCCATCGACGCACTGGACGAATCGGGCGCGCGCGTTCACATTTCCAACATTTCCATCCCCAAAGTGATCGAAGAAATGGAAGAAGAGTTGAAAACGGTGGAACAGATGAAAAACGATGCCGTGAAAGCTCAAAAATACGAACTGGCGGCCAGTTACCGCGACAAGCAGCGTCAGCTTCTGCTGGCTCTGGAAGCCGAAGAGCAACGCTGGCAGAAGGAAATTAAGGAAAAGCCGGAAATAGTTGACGAAGAAAAAATTGCCGAAGTTGTGGCGATGATTTCAGGCGTTCCCGTGCAGCGAATCGCTCAGGCCGAAGGCCAGCGTTTGCTGGAAATGAAAGACGACCTGAAAGCGCAGGTTATAGGCCAGGACGAAGCGGTGGAAAAGATAGCGAAAGCCATTCAGCGAAATCGGGTGGGATTGAAAGACCCCAACAAACCCATCGGCACGTTTATGTTCCTTGGCCCAACCGGCGTGGGGAAAACGCATTTGGCGAAAAAACTGGCGGAATTCCTGTTCGATTCGCATGAAAACCTCATCCGCATCGATATGAGCGAGTATATGGAGAAATTCAACGTGTCGCGCCTTGTGGGAGCGCCTCCCGGATACGTGGGTTACGAAGAAGGCGGCCAGCTGACCGAGAAAGTGCGTCGCCGTCCCTACTCCGTTGTGCTGCTCGACGAGATTGAAAAAGCGCATCCCGATGTGTTTAACATCCTGCTGCAAATCTTGGATGAAGGCCATATTACGGATAGTTTGGGGCGCAAAATCGATTTCAAGAACACCATTCTGATCATGACTTCCAATATCGGAACGCGGCAGTTGAAAGACTTTGGCCGCGGTATCGGTTTCAGCGCCGGCAACGATGCCACCGATGCCGAATATTCGCGAAGCGTTATCCAGAAAGCGTTGAACAAGGCATTCGCCCCCGAGTTCCTGAACCGCGTGGACGATATCGTGATGTTCGACCAGTTGAGCAAAGAATCCATCTTCAAGATTATCGATTTGGAACTCAAAGGGCTGTACAAGCGCATCAAAGAGCTGGGCTACAACGTGGAACTCACCACCGAAGCCAAGGAATTTATCGCCGATAAAGGCTACGATGTTCAGTTCGGCGCCCGTCCGCTAAAACGTGCCCTGCAAAAGTACGTGGAAGACGAAATGGCGGAAATGATCCTGCGCACCGGCATCAAGGAAGGCGAAACCGTGTTGGTGGATTTCGACAAGGAGCTGCAGAAGATTGTGATGAGCGTGGCGGAAAGAGAAGACAGCTATCAGACGTCAGATATCAGACAGGAAGAAGAGAAGTAAATCACGACATGGTAGAGACGCATTGAATGCGTCTCAAATCAATGCGAGTTGGAACTCGCATCACCCAACAAAAAAACGGGACAACAAAAAGTTGTTCCGTTTTTTATTTTCAAAAGTTAAATAATCTGCTTTATTCGGCCATCTTACAACATTTCAGTACCTTTAAGACTTCAAATTGTTCAAAAATGGTATTGAGAAAAGCTCTAAGTCTACTGTTTGTAATTGTGTTAACTGTCTCTTGTGTTCAAAAAGAGAAAGCGCCGAAAACGTTTTCATTTCATAACCCGCCTGAAACCGAAAATATCGTTGATGCCCTCACGTATGCCGATATGTATATCTTCAACCACCACCTGGGCGAACTCGAAAAAGAGTACTCCGTAAGTTTAATTACAGAAGAATGGAAAAACCGGCAACTTATAAATTCCGACACCGCATTTTCTGTCCCGCTTAGCTCATCTATTATTGAAAATATCGGAGAGCACAAAAAACTTCCTGCCAAAATAAGAACGAAAATTGAGCCTCAAAACGATTCAACATTGTTCGTAACCTTGTCATTAAATGACACAGCAAAGTCTTTTCATCTTCATTTGAAAGAAACCTACGACGGAATAAAATACGTTCCATATTTTCCTATTCGCTACGTTGATATGACATGGCAAACCAACAAAAACACTCCGCTTGTGTTCTACGGCTCCATGTGGCCCGACAAAGAACACGGTTTTTACCGCTTCGCCCATAGAAGCTACCTCACCGGCAGAGAAAACGATGACGAAACCGGCGAATTATTGTCTTCATCGCCGCACTATTTTATTATTGCTTGTAGGGTGGAGTGAGATTGATATGCGAAACGCAATGCATATTTAAACATAAAAACCGGAAATTTTTTGAAGCATATCTTCTATGCTGTTTGCTTGTAGCGTTTGTTCGGGAGAATAGATAGTCCAAATGTTTTGGTTTTCGTCCAGCGAAACTTTTAGCGGAGCATTGGGTGAAATGTGATAACCTTTTCGCGACAACGCTTTGGTTGTCCACCGCGCCATAAGGCTGTTGGGATTATCCACCTGAGTTGAAATATGTTTATCGAGCAGTTTTTTTACCACAAAACTACCGTATTCCTTGTCGAAATCGTAAGAAGAATGTGCAAAAACGCTATCGAAAGTTCCCTGCAGCACCATGTCTTCGGGCGTTCCGATCTTTACGCCGTTCAGCTTTTCCATCAGCCAGATTTTATCGGCAACCTGCATGGCGGTTTCCAGTTCGTGGGTGGAGATAAAAATCGTTTTTCCGGTTTCGCGCGCCAGTTTTTGCAAGAGCAACAAGATACTGATTCTGTTCGGCAAATCGAGATGGGAAGTGGGTTCATCGAGAAGGATGATAGGGGTGTTTTGCGCCAGCGCCCGCGCGATAAAAACACGCTGCCTTTCGCCGTCGGACAATTCATGGATGTTGCGGTTTTCGAATCCCTGCAGGTTAGCCATTTCGATGGATTGGGCGATAATCTGCTCATCATTGGCCGAGAGGCTTCCCAACCAACCGGTATATGGATCGCGGCCGATGGAAATAAGTTCTTTAACGTTGAAAGCTGCTACCGAACGCTGATCGGTGAGAACAATGGAGATAAGTTGCGCCCGTTGTTTGGATGAAATTTCCGAAATATTTTCCCCGTCAATGGTGATATTTCCGGAAAAAATGGGTTGCAGACAAGCAATGGAACGCAACAGGGTAGATTTTCCGCAACCGTTTTTACCGATAAGCGCAATCAACTCGCCCTTGTCAGCCAAAAGATTCAGGCCTTTTTGAACGATTTTCGGTTCCTTTTTGGATGGATAACCTATGCT
>CAKTUP010000046.1 GCA_934621705.1 uncultured Petrimonas sp. | reverse complement strand
TACATAGCCATCAGTCCCATATTTGAATACATTTTAAACAATGTTGTTCCTGCTTGCAATGTAAATCCTTCAATTCCAAAAACCGGCAACAACAAAACAATTGAGTAAAAAAACACGAAAACCGCAATACTGTAAGGGAGTATCTTTCGGCTAAAATGTATCATCTTTTCTTCACTTTTATGGATACCGAATCGGCCAATCAACATTCCGGCAATAAACAATCCTATTAACTGCGTATATCTGGCGTAATTAACCACCCACAACATTTTTGCCAAAAGTCCTTCCCACATATTAAACCTGATGACTTCCAAAAATGTTCCGTGCATAAAAACAGGAGTGCTTTTCGTATATAATTTCTCCATCATTACATACAGTTTAGTTGGCTCATTAGGCGCGTTTCCGGTCAATAACGATAGAAAGGTTATCATATCCGGGATTTGCAGAAACATTAAAATTGCTATGCCTACCAACCATTTGGTGGGAAGTTTGAAAAGTGGGATCAACAATATTCCCAGCACAGCGTAAACCAGGAAAAACTCGCCCATGTAAATCATATTGTTTATGTAGCCGAGAATTAGCAATAGAATCATTCTCCAAAAGAAACGAAGCCTAAAATCTTTCCCTTTTGATGCTTGCGACTCCATCTGCATAAAAAAACTCAACCCAAACAGCAATGAAAATATGGCATAAGCTTTTCCTGCAAACAGGAAAAAGACAGAATTAAATAAAATGATATCTACTTTTTGCCAAAACGGTGATGCGATTTCCTGCACATTCATTAAATCAAATTGTTCCATGCAGTGAATCATTAAAATACCGAATAGCGCGAAACCCCGCAAGGCATCTATGGAGTTTATTCTTTTCTTTTGTTCAGTTAACTTCATTTTTAATGAGAGCGATTTTCATTTGTTTTTGTTGGAGATATTTTATTTGATTAATACAGGAGTTTCGTATTTATGGTCAATATACAACTGATTTTTATCGTTTATCTTTCTGAAACCAACTTTGCTGATATACATATCTCGGGGATGAATGTTGCTTGTGTCGCGATGGGCGTGAAAAACAATTTTCCAATCTCCTTTTTTATCTTTGAACATGGAGCTGTGCCCTACCCCAACTAAATTACCGGGCTTTTGCAACAGGGGATTATGTGGATATTTCGTCCATTCTCCCATAATATCGGTTGCCGTTGCGCATCCGATTCCATAAAAGGGACTTTCATAACTGTTCGCAGAATAGGTCATATAATAAACTCCATCGCGTTTGATCACAAACGCTCCTTCGTTAACCCGGGGCCAAACCTTTTCCCACTCTTGCGAAACGTGAATACAGGGATGCAGCGTTTCTTTTTTAATCGTAATTAAATCATCTTCCAACTCTGCCACCCAAATATTCAATCCGTCGTTAAAACGATCGAAAAACAGATATGGTGTTCCATCGTCATCAATAAAAAGAGAGTTATCAATGGTTTTTTCACCTTCCAGCATCGGTTTTTGTACGGTTTGTTTAAACGGGCCTAAAGGCGAATCGGAAACGGCAACACACATATGTTCCTCGGCTGAGTAATACATATAAAACTTATTGTTTACATGATATACTTCGGGCGCCCAGAACCATTTATCGCCGTAGGAATCTTTTTTGTGCAGGGCGAGATTTTCTTTTTTTTGCCATCTTTTCAAATTATCCGACATAAAAACCGCAATTCCGTCATTTGAATGGGTTCCGTAGGCGTAATAAACATCGTTATGTAGCAAAATAAAGGGGTCTGCTAATGACACTCTGTCTTCGGGATTTACAACTTGATTTTTGTTTAGCGTACTGCAACTTGAACATAAAACCAGCAAAAACAAAATAACTAAAGGGCTTATTAAATGTTTCATCTATCTTATGGATTATATACGGGAAATGCCGAAATTCTCAGACGAGCTACGCCCATTGGTATTAATGTTATATTTTCTGTCGCAGATTCGAATTGTAAATTTTCTTTTATGGGAAGTTCACCGGTAAGGCCATATTGGTCAAAATCCCATCCGATTACTTTTCGCCCGCGGGCTTTTATTTCGAGCGGCACACTGTTTACCGTGAACGGGAAACTATCTGCAGGCCAGGCTTTTTTTACTACTTCGAAATTTTCCGTTAAGGGCGCTTTGTCATCAATAACAAGTCCGTAATTCCAGTCGCTTCCGGGATAAATTTCGTATGTAGGCCATTTGCCCGGATCGGCATTTTTTTGCCATTTAGAATCCCAGATTGCGGTTTCGATACTGTTTACCTGTTCGTAGTTTTCCTTGATTTTCAGCGAAAAAGTCAAGGGGCCGTAATTGATGCTGCGGCTGTCCTGATTTACGTGCCAAACAGATTGAGAAAGCTTCATCGGAACGTTTAGCGTTATTTTATCACCTTTACGCCAGATTCGTTCCAAGCGTACGTATTTCCCGGCTTCCAAAGTAACTTTCACGGGAGTTCCGTTAATTTCTACCGAAGGATTATCCGCCCACGTGGGAATTCTCAAATAGAAAGGAAATGATACATTACCGGAAGTATTTATCGTTAAACGGATACTTTCTTCGAACGGATAATTCGTTTCTTCTACTACCTCAATTGTTTTTCCGTTAGCTACTTTCACTTTAGCAGTGCAAGCGCCGTAAATGGCAGCGGCAATGCCGTTATCGGGAGTTGCCAGTATCAGGTGTTCGATAAAGTAAGGCCATCCCTGTCCGTGATTGTGCTGACAACAGCGGCTGCTAAAGGGATTCATCGATAGAAACGGGCCGCGATTGTCGATGCCCGGATGATGGTTTTCGGAATCGCTGATGGTATGATTGGGCGAAGTAATGTAACGCAACGATTTCAAATCGGGCATCACAGATGCGGGATACGAGTTAAACGCCACAGTTTCACAGTGTTCTGCCCAAAAAAGATCGCCGGTAGTTCGAAGAAGAATTTCGTTCGATGCCATTTGTTCCACAAAACCACAGGTTTCCGTTCCCTGACGTGGATCGATATATCCCATTCGCGCATTTTCATCGGCTCCGAACATTCCTCCCGGTACTTGTCCGAAGGTATTTCTGATTAAATGATGTACATTGTACGTAGCCATTAAATCGGCAGAATCTTTCGAGAGCATAAAATAAGTGGCCGGTTCGCGAAAACTTTGGGCAATATTCACGTTGTGCCAGTTGGGAAGCGTGGAGCGTTGACGCCAATTGGCGGTGTTGCGGCGTGTTTTCTCGGCAAGTTTTAATAAGAAATCGTCGCCGGTAATGTTGTACAACCAAAATACGCTCAACAAATTATCGCCGCCCCGGCTATTTTCCCAGTAATCCTTCAGAAACATCTCGTCGGGAAGATTCAACTGCCATTTGAAATAATCGGTCATTAAATCGATGACTCTTTGGTCGTTGGTGTATTCGTAATACGATTGTAAACACCACACCATTATCATATTGCCCCACAAATCGGGTTTGCCGTTTTTTTCGATATACGGGCCGAAATATCCATCTTCTCTCCGACTCTTGAACACGGCTTCCAGCCATTCTTTTGTTTCCACCAACATCTTTTTGTCATCAAAAATATATGCCATATTTCCGTATCCTTTCAGCCAGTATGGAACTTCTTCCCAGCCGTAATCGGTTCCCGTGCCCAGCCACGCGTTGTTTTCTTTATCGAGCCACGCGCTTATTTCGCCTAAGTGACCGTTTAATCCGTCTTTTTGCAACAACAATGTTTTCTCAATCCACCCTTTAGGCTTTATGGCGCCCACGGGAAGCTTGATGAAATGCAACGGTTGCAGGGGAGCCCTGTTGGAAACATAATTGGAGTTTACGACATTCGTATTTGGCCTGTCAACAACGGAAACGTTAATGGTGTTTTGTGATGAAACGTTTCCGTAAACCAATAGAAATAAAAAGATTATAATAAAAATTACTTTTCTCATTTTATTTGTTTTTTAGGGAATGGATTGATGATCGGTGTCCCGAATTCTATACCAATCAACCAGTTTATCTTGGGGCGGTAATTTAAACAAGAGTTCTGCCGCTTTTTGCTGATACCAATACGCCGTGGACGAGAATTTAAATTCACGGGTATGCTCGGGAGGGCGGGGCGATTGAAACATCATCACGAAACTTTTATCGAAGAAAACAGCGTCTTCTTCGTGAAAACGATACATCGTTATCATCGATCTAAGTGCGTCTTTCAGCGGAACACCGTGCAAAGGAGCGTTGAATTCCCCGTCTCTGAAATACCATCCTCCGTTGTAATAATCTTCGAGTCCAGTTCCGACTATTGACGGTGTTTTTTCCGCGAAATTATCATCGATAAAAATGTATTCCGGGGCTTATAGGTAGCCTAAGTAATTAGGCAGCCAGCTTTGCATAGACAAACAACATCCCACAAAATGGCCTTTGCCTTTTGCTTTTACAATGTATTGCGGCTCTGAACCGGCATTTGTTCCGGCATTATACATACAATGCAATCGACCGGCATCAGGCGGAAGCACATCGTATGCTGTATAATTCGCATTCAGAAAAACGTGAGGAATGGATTTATCGTGTAAATTTTCTACCTCAATTTTCACCTTGTTGAACGGCATCGGCAAATAGCAGTAAAAACCACCACTCGACATACCTAAATATTTTGAAACGTAATGCTTAAATTCACAGTGTCCCACGCCGAAAAAGTCGCCGATGGGCGCTTCTACGGAAGGAAAATCGTTATCGTCCCAATAAATTCTTAAAATCAGTTTTTTCAGAATAGTAGTATCGGGCCATTTTTCTTCTCGCAGGTCCCAGTTTTCCCAAAACCATCCCGATATGGTCATCCACAGACGGGTAATAATTCCCGGACTGTTGTGCTGAGCCAATATTTTTTTCTCACCCGGTTGTATAGGGAAAGCTTTTTGCTTGGATTCGACATTAAATGTGGTAAGCTGTCCCGATTTGGCATTTCGGATGGAATAAAGAGGCCGGTTTTCAAGACTTGCCGTATTTTGATTTTCATTTTGAACTTCAAGGCCTTTTGCCAAAACGCCAAAAGTAGTAGCTCCGGCTACTGCACCCAACGTGGCTATTGCTTTTCTCCGCGATTGTTTATCTACGTTTTTCTTCTTTTGCATTGTTTTTTTTAATTTATTTCAACAGTTCGTATTGCGACAGGAGAGCATATTCGGCCGCGAAAGTAAAGCTAAACATTCCTTCAGTGCTTTTTTTGCTCATATCGCTGTTCCATCCCGTGAGCAGGTTGGTGGGTAAAAATCCCTTATGAAGATAATTTTCATACCCGTGATCGAGATTTTGTTGAAATGTGAATATGTATTCTGATACCTGTCCATAATACGGTTGAAACTCCACATAGGCACGCATTAACACACCGTTGAACCAATTTCTGAATCCATCTGCTTCGAACGAATAATACCCCGGAATTTCAGCTCCTTGTTTGGCGAAATAGGAAAAACTTGCGTCCGACAGTTTTTTTGCATCCTCTAAATAACGGTTTTCGCCCGTTACACGATACAAATCCGCCGCACCGGAAAGCATAGTTCCGCTGTTGTAAGTGTAAGGCGGCCCTACTCTATCGGGACACGTGTTCCCTTTTCTATAAACAACTCCGTCAATTGTTTCCGTTTGCGGATTGCGGGGTGTGCATCCTCCCAAGAAATCATCATACACACCGTCAGAACGAAGCAAATGCCTTTTTTGCCAATCGTAAATTTTTTCGGCAAATGTGAGGTAATATTCGCTCTTTTTCATCGATTGCGTAACGCGTGTTTTTTTATCCGATGGAGCAATATAACGGTGTGTAATTTCATCGTTTTTCTCTTTGTAAATTTCGTGAAGCCACACCAACGGACTCACCATCGGGCCGTTGCTGCAGGAGTGTTTACTCACATATCCCGGCCCCCAGGGAATTCCGCCAATTTCATTACCATCGGCATCAAACGTACAATCCCAGCCATCCAATACATAGGCGGTTAGATATTCCGCTTTTTCGAGAAAAGCAGTTTTCCCCGTCAATTTATAAGAATGAAGCAACTCACGCACGAACCACATTTGGTCGTCATACACGTTTTCAATTCCTTGCACTTTTGCTTTTCCTTTCGTGCGAGCACGATGCACGCCGTACACCGACCATTCCGCCGTTTGTGTATATGAAATCAAACTAAATGCTCCGAGATAATAATCGGCATTATCATACAAATCGTTTAACAACTGCGCATATCTATGGAAATGTTGGTTGTAAAGCGCTGAATTTCCCGTTTCCTGATGCGTTTTAAGACTTTGGAGAACAGCATTTACCGCTTCAATAACTGCGGTGTACATCCAGATGCTTCCTTTCTCATCTGAACGGGCTCCGGTGTATGGATTATAGAATCTCGCCATTGCCAATTCATCGCCGATTAAGTGCGCAGACACGGCATTGTCGAGCAATGCAATTGCCCGATTGATATTCTGCTCTGCTAACGAATAATTACGCGAATTACGATTTTCTTTCCCCAATTGCGATTTACAACTTCCCGAAACCGTAAAAAGTATCAAACAACACGATGCAACGAGTATGTGTTTTCTCATTTTCTCTACCAAAATCTATACTGACAATTTATTTCTTGTTTGATTTCATACTATCTTCCAGCATTTTCAGGAAATATCCGCCTACAACGGAACGTGCTTTGAAATTCATTCTTTGCGCAGTAACCGTATCGTGCCAATCGCTTAACGGAACTCTTGAAGGAGTTTCATCGGCATATTTGTAAACTAGATCCACGAGAGCGTCAAAATCGCTTTTATCTCCTGTAAGAGTCGCTGTCCACATAATCCAGTCGGTTTTAGTGTAAGTAGCCCGATTATCCAGCGGTAAACCGAATTCATTTTGTTTGGTACGGTAATACGCCATTTCTTTTACGGCAATTTGCGGATCAAAGATATTAAATCCTAACAATTTATCCCAAACCAAATTATATTTTTGGCTCCAAGTGCCCGATCTATCAAATGTAAGCTTATAATGATCTCCGTCATTGGCCATTTTTTCCCATTCCACAGCCATTTTTTTAGCAATGTTCAAATATTTATCGGCTACATCGTTTTTTCCCTGCATTTGCGCCAGTTTACTGTAAGAAGCGATTCCCATAATTGCTTTAATGGAGAGGTTAGCGTTATGGGCAAAATGTCCGGCAAAGTCGTCCGTACAAAGTTGCTCATCGGGATCTAAACCCTCTTCAACCAAATAATCCGTCCAAGTAGTGAGAACATCCCAATGTTTAGCCGAATAGTCGGCATTTCCTTCCATTTGAGCAATGGCTGCGGTTAAAATCAGCATATTGCCCGATTCTTCAATGGGCATATCGCCGCCATAAGTTTGCCCATTTGCAATGGGATAAGTGCCTACATCGTGCGCAGCAAAAGGTTTTGTCCATTTTCCACTTTCGCTGTAATAGAGAATAGGATTCATCATTCCTTTTACCAACTCGGTGTTGTAGAGCAGGAAAAGCGGTGAGGAGGGATAAGTAATATCAACTGTTCCAATTGAGCCGTTGCTGTTGTTCTCTTTCGAGAAAAACAGTAATGTTCCATTTTTGTCTTTCACCAATTTGTGTGCTGCAATGGCCTGACGATATGCCAAAGCACACAATTCGGCATACTTTTGGCCGCCGGCTTTATTGGCATCCGCCATCATATCTTTGTTGAAATTGGCACAGCGATCCATAATAGATGCATATTCGTTTTGAGCGCTTTTAAAAGCGTGAAAAATATCTACTTGACCGTCTTTTGTCCAGTACGCCTTCAGGTTATCTTGGAAATACTGAATGGAATAAACATCGTCGTAACCAAGCATAATGTAATCGCTTACGGTTGAAGACGAAATTTCACCCAGATCTTTGCTGTAAGCCAGCACGGTCATATTTTTGTTCATCTGCTCAGGTAACGACGAGGACTGTTGCGGTGATATTTTTCCGGTTTCCCGAAACTCCTTTTTAGGAGTCCAATAGTCGCCGAAATTCATTGCGGAAGAATTATCGGATTTTGCAGTCATATAAAAATACCCCCAATCGATGCGCACATCGTCTCCTCTCTTTTGTAAAACGGGTTGCTCTATGGTTCCCGTTTTCAGGTAGGTGAGGCCTTCTTTCTCTATTTTCTCAAAATTTACCGGTTGACTTTCGGAGTGAACCGCCCATTGCGGAGTGGTTTCGAAATAAATTTGAACATCGTGCGATGCGTTGTCTCTCGATTTTACCTGATACGTCACGTAATTAATCGGACGCGAAATCAATTCCAAGTCATCCAGCAACAAGGGAGCAGAAAAAATAACCTCTAAATCCACCGGCCCGCATTCAAACGTATAAAAAGTTTGAGTGGGCAAAACGCTCACACTTTTTTGTGTTGCCGTTTTGATGAAGGAACTCTTATCGGGTTCTTTTTCGAAAAGTCCGAAATCGACATATCCTCCACCCGTTCTGTTGTGGCAGTGGGCAGCAATTATATTTGTTCCTTCTTTCAAGGTGGCTTTAACTTCGTCAGAAATTTCAAGCAATACATTGTATTTCCACACATAATCCGTTTTCACAACCTGTATGCCGTTGATATATAATTCGAAAATATCGTCGTGCGAATAATGTAGGTAAATATCTTTGGTTGTTAAGTCTTCGGCTAAATCAAACGATCTTCTTACCCATATATCTTTGGTTTCCCACAGTGTTGAGAGATTTGGCTCGTTTCGTGTGCCAAATGCCGCTGTGCCCTTTTTCCACGAAGCATCGTTGAAATCAGCAGAAAGCCAACTCTCACCTCGTGGACGGTCAAACGTATAAGAGCCCTCCCATTTTTCTTCGTGCGAAGTGGAAAGAATGGATTTCAAGGGCAAGTTCTCTGCTCCCATAAACCGATAGGTTTCGCCATCCACGCGGAGAACGCCGATCATCGGGAATTCTTTTTCCGTCCAATGCCGCGGCGCATCGTCATACAGGTTATCAGTCATTGACCACGCGTTGAAATAAGGATCAACCGTGACTAACGGATAAGCGGGGGCACGGAGGGTGGTGGTGAGATTGGTGGGAATTGGTTTATAAGTACTTGTTCTTTGAACACAAGAAACCATTACAAAAAGCAAAAGAAGAAATAATGTATTTGTTATCTTTCTCATATCTATTAAAATATAAAGAGGTTATGACGATGAATCATAACCTCTTTCATAACCATTAATTTATTTTAAACGAACAACATCGGAGTAGATGGCTTGATCGGCACCCACAGTTCTTACCCCGACCCTGGCAAAAATAGCTTTTGCATTAGTGAAATCGTTGTTACCTGTCAAATCTACTGATAGATTAATATTTCCAGCTTGTTGATCTCGGAAATCCCTACGTACAAAATTAGAAGCGTCATCTACAAATGATGTTTTACCAATTAACAACGTAACATAATCTATTCTAGCCGTATTTACTACTTGATTTACGATGAACGAAGCGTTAAAGACCGATCCATTTAACGATAGATTTGTGTTAGATATAGTAAAAAACGGAGTCACTTTAAGTTCGACATCTGTAGTACCTTTTACATTAATTACCATAGTATCCCTCGTATTTACCCAAGGGCCATTTTGGTTTCTTGTTACGAGTTTATATTCACCGTCGAAAAGTAATGCTTCAAAAGTGCCGTCTTGTCCAACAAACACGCGAATATGATCTCTCAACTGATATCCATCCTGATATAGCTGTAGTTGTACAGCTTCACCTGTTCCGCGTAAACCCAATGTTTCGCCATTGTAGGTAACTTTACCTCGCAACTGCGATTTAGGTGCATCGTAATTATCGAGTCCACAACTTGAAAATACAAATGCAACAATCGCTATTAATAAGAAATATTTATATTGTTTCATATATATCTGTTTTTAATTGTAAATAAACAAGTCTATTTACGTAATTCAAAATTATTGATAAGGATTTTTCACTATTTTGGGATTATTATTAATCCAACCCTGGTCAATGAAGTTGTAATAATTTCGCATCTCGAAGTGACGAGGATAAGGAGACATGTGTATTCGAACTTTATCGAAAACCCATTTCCCATGATTAGGACTTCCGGGCATATTTATCAAATATGGAAACAATCCCCATTGCTGTGCATTAGGATCATTTTGTACCCCATTCCATACTTTATCTGCAAGTCTCCATCTTTTCAAATCCCAATATCTATGGTCTTCAAATGCAAACTCTACTCTTCTTTCCTGAACAATATCTTCAAAAACAATAGATGTGAGTGGTTGGATACCCGCTCTCTCTCTTACCATGTTAATATATGTTGTGGCCTTACCAGTTTGTGATAGTTCGTAGGCTGCTTCGGTAGCAATTAAGACTGCTTCGGCAAAACGAAATCTTGGAAACCACATTTCACTTCTACGCCCCCTTGTAGATGCGCTTGGAGTTTCGTCCAAAAATTTTCTAAAGAAAAATCCTGACTTATTTACATATTGGTCATTCGACATATTAGGACCGTTAACAGAAGTAATAAGCAAATCGTTATCATCTGTTTCTCCTGGACGGCTTGTTTTTGTTACCCACTCACCATTTTCCATAGACTTTTGTCCTGCTTGTAATACTACAGATATTCCTTTAAATATAGCTCCGGGATATATAAGAGTTCCCCACAAACGAGGATCTTTATTGGCAAAAGCATCTTGAGGATTTGTGTAGAAAACATAGTTTCCCGAAGCATCTTTGGTTCTGATTTCGCCATTTCTATTGTTGATATATTCAAAGTCCTCCACAAGGTTTAATATTGGCCCGGCATAAGCGCGATCGATATCTTCGGCGTGCGAAGCAGGAATATTAATTTGTGTAAATCCATTTGTTTGTCCCGGATATTTATAATCTCTTGCCCAAATAACTTCTCTGTTATTTTCTTTTACCGAAAGCGCTTCATAAAAGTTGCGGCCTCTGTCATCAGGTTTTGCCAATTGCAATTGATACTTTCCGCTATTGATAACTTCTTCGGCAGCCGATAAAGCTGTTTGATAATAGGCTGTTGCCAAATTAGCAGGTATGCCAACTTCACCACCCTGCGTACGAATGGGGGTGGCCATTTTGTTGTTATAATTGGCAATTGAACCGGCATAAACTGCGGCGCGAGCTTTCAGCATCAGCGCAGCCCACTTGGTAGCTCTTGCGGCGTTAATTGACGGATCAATAGGTAGGAAATCTTTAATTGCTTCGCATTCCGATATAATATAGTCATACAATCCTGCTTCTGTAGATCGTGCATATTGCAAAGCTGTGATATCCATGCCCGGGGTGTATTCGAATACCTCGTCACCAACTATGGGCATACCTCCCATTCCACGAGCCATATTAAAATACAACCACGCTCTGATAAAGCGAGCTTCACCTTCCAAGCGTTTTTGTAAGTCTGCATCCAGAACGGTGGTTTCACGAACACCTTTCAAAAACTGATTTAGGTTTCGAAGCAAGGTGTAGTCGTATACTCGCCAACGATTATCCTCGAAACCCTGACGGTTATCAGGTCCGCTATCTGATCGGGAGGCTTCGTCCAAGATCGTATAAGAATATGAGTCATCAATGTGTTGTCCCCAAGTAATTCTTCCATAGAAGTTTGAAAGTACAGAAGTTATCATCACTGCATCTCCGAATACCTGATCATCGGATAAAATAGTATCGGGTTCTCGGTCCAAAAAATCAGAGCAACTGCTTATCGTAAAAAGAGTTGCAAGTAACACTGCTAAAATATTTTTTATTTTCATCTTGTTTTAGAATTTGAGAGTTAAACCAACATTGATAATCCGCATAGTAGGATATGCCAATCCATTGGTATCTTGTATTTCGGGATCAACTCCGATTAAATTGGTTAAACCAAACAGGTTTTGACCCGCAACGTACAAACGCAAATCGGAGATAGAAGCTTTGTTTACAATTGATTTTGGAACAGTATAACCAAATTCGAGGTTTCGTAATTTAATGTACTTAACATTTTTCTTCCAGAAAGTGCTATTCCAATAATTACTGTGACTGCTATTTCCAATCAATAACATAGGGTATTTACCCGGGATCAATTCACTGTTGGCATCCCATATATCAGATAGATGCCATGTATTGTCCATATAATATTGTGGGTTATTTCCGCCGTCGTGGAACGGATTTCGTTGCTCCCATTCCTGATACCAGGTTGATAGGCCGCCACCTGTCAAGTCAAATGCCAAGTCAAAGCCACGCCACATAAACGCGAAGTTGAGCCCAAAGTTTAAAATTGGGGTAGAATCCTGACGATAGCCGATGGGGCGCTCATCCATCCAGTTAATAACACCATCACCGTTTATATCCTTATATTTTACATCTCCGGGACGAATCGTCCTATTTCCTTGCCGATCATTATCGATAGGCCATGCTGCTATTTCTTCCCAACTCTGAAATTGTCCGTCGGCTTCCAATCCCCAGTTCAAATAACCGTAACGTTGTTGAATAGAGTTGCGGTACACATTCCATGAATTGCTGAAGCGTGGTTTATATTGCTCCCAGTCATAAAAGCGAGAGTAAGTAGCATTAGCGCCAATGGAGTATGTGAGATCTTGTATGTTACTGCTCCATTTAGCCGCAAGATCATAACCCATATGCAAGTCTGAATTCAGGTTTTCCTGTGGTAAGCCGAATCCTACTTCGGATGGAAGCAATATGTCGTATCTGGATGCCGGAAGGCCGGTTCGTTTACGGCGAAAAAAATCAAATGAACTGGTTAATTTCCCTTGGATGAAACTCGCATCGAGCCCTACATTTAATATATTTGCTTTTATCCATGATAAGGTAGTTACAGGAAGTCCACGCGGCACAGTTCCGATTGTATATTTTCCGTCAATTACTGAGCCTCCATTTTTATAATTATAGCCACTCATATAATCAAAAGCATTATATCCCCCAACATTATCATCTCCAAGCAATCCGTAAGATGCTCTAATTTTCAAATCGTTAAAAATATTAGAAATTTTTCTATCTTGCCAGAAATTTTCTTCCGAAATTCTCCATCCAATAGAGCCAGAAGGGAAGAAACCCCATCGGTGATTTGGCGGGAACTTCCATGAACCATCGTAACGACCTGAAAATTCCACTAAATATTTGCCGGCATAATCGTAATTAAAACGCCCCATATAGCCTAACCGAGCTTGAGTATTATTTCCCGTATCATTATATGTATCCATTGTTTCGTAATCAATCAAGTAAAGAGCATTAGAGGTAGGGATAGAGTGTACCCATGTACTGGGTGTGTCACGTTTTATGGTTTCCATTCCTAACACGGTAGCGAAATTATGATTGTTTATACTTTTATTATACGAAAGCTGCACGTTGGAGGTTACTTCTTCCACATATCCTTGAGTACGCTCTCTCCAAGGATTATGGTTTTCGAAGATTACAGGATACGTATCAGTATCTTCGTTGTAACCGTATAATTTATAAGTATATTCATGGTTGTCTAATCGTTGGTAAGCCAAGAAATAGCTTGCCAAAGCACGAGCTTTTAATCCATCAACAATCTCATATTCTGCATTAAAATTTAATTGAACTACCCTCCATGTATTTTCGTATCTTCCCGCTATATCATAATTCAACCATGCAAAGTTTGTAGCAGGATTTGTAGAAGTCAGCGTCGGATAGAGTGGATTGTCGTTCGCATACGGTCTTCGAGTTGGTAAATTACGATACGTTCCGAACCGAGGCATCCAATAGTCATCTGCTTCCGGTACACCTGGATTTACTCGTCGTTCAATCCTTCCATTCATCCCTCCACCAATTTTAAAACGATCTGTAATATTGGCGTTTACATTCATTTGTACGTTAGTTCTGTTAAATCCTCCATAATTTACAATGATGGCATCTTGATTCAGATTTCCAACGCTTAGGTAATAATTAATTTTATCGGAGCCTCCGGAAACATTGGCATTTACATAAGTCTGAGGAGAAACCTCCCAAATGAAATCATACCAATCGAAAGGAATGTAGCCTTTTTCAGTTCCTTGTAACCACTTTTGATAATCATCTTTTGAGTAGTTATAGTTACTGGCACCTTGAACAGTTTGGGATTGAATATAGTTCTTAACATATGTCGCTGCTGTTGCTGGTTTAGGAAAAGTGTACAAACTTTGCCAACCATAATAGGTGTTTAACGAAACTGTGTTTTTTGAATTTCGTGTCCCTTTTTTAGTTGTTACAACAATCACACCA
>CAKTUP010000045.1 GCA_934621705.1 uncultured Petrimonas sp. | reverse complement strand
TTTTTCCATTTCCGATATCAGGTTTTTCGCCTCATTCACGTAACGGTATATTTCTCCGACTGCCTTGTTTTTTTCGTCATTCGTAACCGGTTTTTTGTGGTCTAATTTCAGCAAAACATCCGATAATTCTTCATCGCCCATCATTTTGAAAAGCGGCAACATTTTGTGTGCAAAATGCGATGCGTTGTCCATATCGTTTTTCTCAAAACTTTCGCGCATCTCGTTGGTGTTTTTCTCGGTGTCCTGCACAAAAGCTTTCAGGATTTCCAGCGAACTTTCTTTGTCGTCTTTTACCACATTGATCAGTGCAGAAACTCCCTTAAGGTTTCCGTTTGTGCTTTTGGCAGCGGCCAGTTTAAGTTTCAGGTGCTTGTTTATCAGGCTAAAAAGTTGTGCCGAAGAGAATGGTTTGTTGAGAAAATCGGTGAAACCCGATTTCTTAAAATCAGGTGACGATAAATCGGATTTTGCCGATAAAGCAATTATCGGTGTCGATTTCGACTGTAGCAAACCCGAATCCAGGATGCGCCGTACAAGTGTGAATCCGTTCATGCGCGGCATTTGAATATCAAGAAATATCAAATCGAAGATATTGTTTTTCAAAATATTCAATACGTTGTCGGGATTGACTTCGGTGGTAACGTTTATCTTTTTCATTTTCAGCATTTCCGACATCATAGTCAACTGAATGGGATCGTCATCCACAGCCAAAATGGAGATATTGGCGGTATCCAATTCGGGAAAATTCTCTGCCGGACTTGAAACTTCTATCGAACGCGATTTTTTGAGCGGCAACTCCACAAAAAACTCCGAGCCTTTTCCCTCTTCGGAATTCAAGTATATTTTCCCGTCCAACTCATCTACCAATCCTTTGGTTATGGCCAGGCCAAGGCCGCTGCCTTCGGCGTGATGTTCTATTTTTTCGGGTTTTATCTGCATGAATTCCTGAAATATAAGTTCCCGATGTTCTTCACTGATTCCCAATCCCGTATCTTTTACCGAAAATTTCAGTATTGTTTTGCCTTTTTCGTTTACGGGTTCGACAAAAACGTCAACTTTTCCCTCGGGAGTATATTTTACGGCGTTGGAAATGAGATTGGAAAAAATTTCCCGCTTCATGAACGGATCGCCGAAAACCGTTAAATTCCTGGGAATTTTATTGTTTACGGAATAAATAAGATTTTTCTTTTCGGCAAGCGGTTTGAAGCTGTTAGTAGTACTCTCCAGCAGTTCGTGCACGTTAAAATTCATTTCTTTGTGCGACCAGGTGCCGGATTCTATTTTCTGATAATCGAGCAGATTCGTAACCAGTTGCAACACGTGGTCGCTGGAATTCTTCATGTTCGCCAGATACATTTTCCGGGTGTTTTCATCGGCTCCCGACTCCATCAATTCTATATAACCCAGAATGGAACTCATGGGCGCTTTAATGTCGTGCGAGATGGATAGCATCAGCTTTTCGCGCGACTTGAGCAACTGATTTATCCGTACGTTGGATTCTTCTAAACGTCTCCGGTATTTCTGGCTTCGGTTGATGTCCATCAAGAACAACAATCCGAAAATAAGCGCGATTAATATGGCCAGCAACGATACGCCAAAAACAATTCGCGAAGAACGGTTGAGCGTTGCGTCTTTTTCTTCGATAAGCCTGATGGATTTATCAACCTCTTCCTGTTCAATGGATTTCAACAGATCATCGATCCTTGATGTCAGTAAATGATTGGTATTGTTCATCGACGATTGCCGTTGAAGCAACGCGGCCTGGAATTTCCGCTGATTTTCAAGGTTTAATCGTTCGGAATAACGAACCATATTGACCACGGTGTCAATGGCCAGCCGGATATCGTCGCGCGAAATGGTGGTGGTTGTCGGGTTGCTTTGGATAATAACGGTAGAGTCCTGCCTGCCTCTGATGGCATCTCCGATTCTTCTGAAAAGTCCTCTCTGCTCCGCTCTTATAACGGTAGTATCCATTGTGACGGTGTGTTCCAGCGTATCTTCCACAATCATTAACTCTCTGCTTTGCAGGTAACTTTCGATTTGAGAGTTCAACGTTCTGGGAACAAACGAGCTTACCGTTTCTCGGGTTATTCTCGGCGCTCTACGAATTGAATCGAGCAAAACTGAAATTGCACGAAGATTTTCTTCTTTTTCGTCCAATAAAACTTCAATGCTGTCGAGCTTTATAACGCGCAAAGAGTCTTTTGAAAGTTGTTTCAGTGAATCGAGTTTAAGGGTGATTTCAGGCCGTAGCGAATTGTATCGGTTGAAGTAATCTGCTGCGCTTTCGGGAGTATAAAGATTTTGAGAGCTTTCAACCTCGTATAATTGGTTGATGACATTGCCCACAATAATGAGTTCGGTTAAGTCTTCGTTTTTGATTCTCGTTTCCGAAAAATGGACAAGGTTCCGATAAACGGCCAACAAGCCTATAATCATTGTGGCTACGACCAATATATAGCCGATAATTACCACGTATTTTACAGCAGAACGCGATCCGGATGACTCCATTCGATTAAAATGAGATGCTTAATTAACCTCTACGTTGTAAAGTTTTATTTTGTTGTACAGGGTTTTTCTGTCGATATTGAGTATGGAAGCGGCCACGGTTTTGTTTCCTTTGGCAATTTCGAGCGCCTCCGCTATTTTTTCTTTTTCGTAATTCTCTTTTTTCAGTCCCTCAATGGCATGTTTTTGCGGTTGCACCGATTCCGCCATCTCTTCGGTAAAACTCTTGAACAGAACGGGCAGAATTGCCTTTGAAATCGTATTTCCTTCCGTGAGCAGACAAGCTTTGAAGATCATGTTTTTCAACTCCTGTATGTTTCCGTTCCAGGGATGTTTATAAAACTCTTCGAGAACTTCGTTATCTATTTTTTTAATTTTTTTATTCAGCTCTTTATTCGCCATTTCCAGAAAATTCCGGGCGTAAAACAAAATCACCTCTTTGTTTCCTTGCAGAGTGGGAAGTTCGATATACGATTTCAACAACAAATCGGCCAATTTGGGAAGAAGAATGGAACTCAATTGCTCCTTTTTCTCTCCGGTGGTGATGATGATTTGAACAAAGTTATTGTCTTTTTTTTGTGTCGAAAGTAATTTCAACAGCAAAGACTGAAGATTTATGTCGGTCTTCTGAAGATTTTTAATGAGTAGCAATCCGCCTGCGGCTTTTTCGAGCGCATCCGAAAACAGTTGTTCATAAGCCCCGCGATCACCATTCCAATTCAGCGTTTGCGGGTCCAGATCGATAGTTACGAACGGGCCGGAATCCACACCGCTTCTGCTGTAAATATAATGGGCAACGGACGTTTTTCCGGTACCGTGACCACCGATAACCAGCAGGTGAGAATCGTTGTGAATAACCTCATTCAACTTGTGAAAAATGCTCATGTAAATTTCTCCTTCGGGTTTGATCAGCGGTTCTCTGATCTGCTCGGCTTTTTTTTGGTTTTCGTGGTTCTTCAGCGCATCGGCTATTTTTTGGTACAAACTTTCCGCTTCGATGGGTTTTGGAATGTAATCCACCGCTCCCGATTTCATAGACTCCACCGCCGTTTCTATATCGGCATAGCTGGTCATCATAATAACCAATACATCGGAATCGAATCTTTTTATCCACGATAAGAAAGAAAAACCGTCGGCTTCGGGCATTCTTATGTCCGAAAGTATCAGATCGTAGGCTTCATTTTTTACTTTTTGCTGGGCTTCGCCAACGCTGGTAGCTGTGTCAACTTTGTAGTTCTTCTTTGTCAGCCACGATTTCAGCATTAAGCAGATCGTCAAATTATCATCTAATATTAGGATTCGTTTCATGTTCTAAATTTAAAGCTTAAACATCAATCCGGTTTTTCCTTTTCGAGTTCCTTGGGCAGCATAATGGCAGAATAGAGCAAAAAGATGGCGCCAACCAGCATTATCAAGGCCCACAAGTTATTGTTCCTGAACATTAAAAAGGCCGAAACTATCATAAACACGCACGAAAACACCTGAAAATTAAACAATCTTTTTCCGCGAATACTTTTTCCCGGATAGGGCGATGTGGCAGTTACCGCACTAAAAGCGAGCACTGCCAACGACAATATCCACGGTGCAATTGCCGGTAAAAACAGGTATAATGCAGCAGAAACTAAAATGAGAACGGCAGAAATCCGATATACGGTTTCTTTTAAATTATTCATTAATTTTTATTTTTCCTTTAAACCCAATTACGCGCACAAGTTAAATACGAAAAACAGATGTGTGAAACCTGTTGTCACAACCAAAGCGTTGCTATTCAATAATGAATACTTCTTCGTTGTCTTTTTTCATCATATAATTTTCGCGAGCGTATTTTTCAAGATTTTCGAGATTCGACTGAAGTTCGTGGAGTTTAACCCTGTCAATTTCAGTTTGATTGCGATAATATTCGATCTGCGATTTCAAATCCCTGATTTCGTTTTCGTATTTTATCCGTTTCAGCAAACTGCTGTCGCTGAAAAAGAATAACATAGCAACAAGAACTGCCAGTATGGATACTTGATAAATGGACAAACCCAAAATCCTTTTTCTCAGTATTTTTCTGAAATCCATAAAGTACAAAAACATTGAATTTTAATACAAATATAAACGAAATTTCATACTAATTCAAATGTTTTCTGAAATTAACCGAATTTTTACGCGCCTGACTTGGGGTTTTCCCGGTTTTTAGAGTATCTTTACACCACAATAAACTTTAAAACTTATATAAAAAATGAAAAGATTTCTTTCAATCATCGCTGTTTTTTTCCTCGCAGTACATGTAATTTATCCCTGTACAAATTTTCTCGTAGGCAAAAAAGCATCGGCCGACGGCTCAACCCTTATCTCCTATTCCGCCGATTCCTACAACCTTTACGGCGAACTTTATCATTGGCCGGCAGCCCAATATCGCGCCGGAACCATGCTGAAAGTTTACGAATGGGATACCGGGAAATACCTGGGTGAAATTCCGCAGGCATTACAAACCTACAACGTGATTGGCAATATGAACGAACACCAGCTTGCCATTGGAGAAACCACTTTCGGTGGACGTCCCGAGCTTAGCGACTCCACCGGAATAATGGATTACGGAAGCCTGATCTATATTACACTGCAACGGGCAAAAAACGCGCGCGAAGCCATTAAAACAATGACCGATCTGGTGGCTGCACACGGTTATTACAGCGGCGGAGAATCTTTCTCCATTGCCGATCCCAATGAAGTTTGGGTGATGGAAATGATTGGCAAGGGCGTTGGCAACAAAGGCGCCGTTTGGGTAGCGGTTCGCATCCCTGACGATTGTGTTTCGGCACACGCCAATCAGGCGCGCATTCAGCAATTTCCGTTGAACGACCCCAATAATTGCATTTATTCTCCCGATGTTATTTCGTTTGCGAAGCAAAAAGGATATTTTTCGGGCAAAGACGCCGATTTTAGTTTTGCTCAGGCCTATGCCCCACTCGATTTTGGCGCGATGCGTTTTTGTGAAGCGCGGGTGTGGTCGTTTTTCAATCGGGTGAACAAGGATATGGGAAAATACGTAACATACGCGCAGGGCAAAACAACCGACCCGATGCCGTTGTACATCAAACCCGATAAAAAACTCAGCGTTCACGATATTCAAGCTATGATGCGCGACCATTACGAAGGAACCGAACTCGACTGGCGTTTCGATGTGGGCGCAGGCCCTTTCAATTCGCCCTATCGCTGGTCGCCGCTCACGTTCGAAGTAGATTCCGTGCAGTATTGCAACGAGCGCCCCATTGCCACGCAGCAAACCGGATTTTCGTTCGTGGCGCAAATGCGCTCGTGGCTGCCCAACCCCATTGGCGGAATTTTGTGGTTCGGTATCGATGATGCCGCTCAAACGGTTTATTATCCGATGTATTGCGGACATACCGATGTGCCCGAAGAAATGGCGGTAGGCAACGGCGATTTGCTCACCTACTCCGAAACATCGGCTTTCTGGACACACAACTGGGTTTCGAACATGGTTTACACCCGTTACAGCGATATGAGCGTTGATATGCACAAAGTGCAACAGCAATTGGAAAACAATTTCAAGGAAATACAGCCCGAAATTGAAAAGAAAGCATTAAATTTGTACGAACGATCGCAACCGGAAGCTGTTCATTTTCTTACAAACCACACCAACTCTTTGGTTAAAAACGGTCTGCAGGAATGGAAAAAACTGGGGCAGTATTTAATGGTGAAGTATGTGGATGGCGTGATCAAACGGGAAAAAGACGGACAGTTTCAGCGCAATGCTCACGGACTGCCGGCATCGCCCATCCGCGCGGGATATTCCGAAGAGTTTTATCGTAAAGTTATCAACCAAACGGGAGATAAATATAAAGTGCAACCGGTGGAATGATGATTTACGATGTACGATTTACGATTGGGGCAAGTGAAATATTTTACCGCCGCATCTGACGGATTACCCGTCTGATGCATTAAACTTTCTGATAAAATTAAAATGACAGCTCATAAACTAAGTAATCTGCAATTAGAACTGCTTAAAATATACAGTTTCAACGTAAAAGACGAGCAATTGCTTGAGATTAAGAATATTCTTGGAAATTACTTTGCAGATAAAGTTACCGAAGATATTGACAAGTTATTTGATGTGAAGGGTTGGGGATTGGAGAAAATTCAAGAGTGGTCGGAAGAACATATGAGAGTAAGCGCTAAAGACAAACAATGAAAAGAATTGTATTGGACACTAATGTTCTTTTGATTTCACTACCACATATATCACCCTATCGTCCGATATTTGATAATTTATTGAGCGGCAAGTTCACTTTATTAATAACAGAAGATATTTTTCAAGAGTATTTGGAAATTATCGCTCAAAAAACAACTCCTGCAATTGCAGATAATATTGGAAGAACATTAAATCAACTTATAAATGTTGCAAAAGTTACTACATTCTACAAGTGGAATTTATTGACAGAAGACCCTGACGACAATAAGTTTATCGATTGTGCCATATCGGGTAATGCTCATTATATTGTTACAAACGATAAACATTTCAACATATTGGAACAAATTAAATTTCCTTCAATAAATGTGCTTAAAGCAGATATTTTCCTGAAAGAATTAAACGAACAATCACAATAAATCCTCGTAAGAAGACTTAGAATAATAAAATACATTTTATAATGAACAACGAAACATTATTAGCGCAGGTAACCGATAAAGCCCAACAATGGCTTGATGGTAACTACGACGAAGAAACAAAAAATGAAGTAAGGCAAATGCTTCAAAACGAAGATAAGCGCCAGCTTATTGATGCGTTTTACAGAGATTTGGAGTTTGGCACCGGCGGCCTTCGCGGAATTATGGGCGCAGGCAGCAACCGCATGAATATTTATACCGTTGGAGCGGCCACGCAAGGCTTATCTAATTATTTGCTGAAAGAATTTCCCGATCTGGAACAGATAAAAGTAGTTATCGGACACGATTGCCGAAACAACAGCCGTAAATTTGCCGAAATATCCGCCGATATTTTCAGCGCCAACGGCATAAAAGTATTTCTTTTCGAAGACTTGCGCCCCACGCCCGAAGTATCGTACGCCATTCGCAAACTCGGCTGCCAGAGCGGAATTATGCTCACCGCATCGCACAACCCGAAAGAATACAACGGCTACAAAGCCTATTGGGAAGACGGTGCGCAGGTACTTGGCCCGCACGACAAAAACATCATTGCCGAAGTAAACCGCATTTCGTCTATCGAAGATATTAAATTCAACGGCAACAAGAGATTGATAGAAATTATCGGAAAAGATATGGACAAGGCGTTTATCGATAAAGTAAAAAGCTTCGTACTGTCGCCGCAAGCCATTGAAAATCAAAAAGAACTGAAAATCGTTTATACGCCCATCCACGGAACGGGTATCAAACTCATTCCCGATGCATTAAGAGCTATCGGATTCACCCACATCATCAACGTTCCCGAACAGGATGTCATCAGCGGCGATTTTCCGACGGTCATCTCGCCCAACCCCGAAGAACCGGCAGCGCTGGATTTGGCCATAAAAAGAGCCATTGAAACCAATGCCGATATCGTTTTGGCAACCGATCCCGATGCAGACAGAGTTGGAGCAGCCATTCGCGATGATGAAGGCAATTTTATCCTGATAAACGGCAATCAGATCATGCTGATTCTGATTTATTACCTGATGTCTCGCCGCAAAGAATACGGATTGTTGAAGGGTAAGGAATTCATCGTAAAAACCATTGTTACCACCGAATTGGTGAAAAAAATCGCCGATAAGCTGGGTATTGAAATGTTCGATTGCTACACCGGATTTAAGTGGATTGCCGAAATTATCCGCAAAAACGAAGGCGTGAAAAAATACATCGGCGGCGGCGAAGAAAGCTACGGATTTCTGGCCGACGATTTCGTTCGCGACAAAGATTCGGTATCGGCTTGTACGCTGTTTGCCGAAATTGCCGCCTGGGCAAAAGACAACGGAAAAACGCTGTACCAACTGCTTCAGGATATTTATGTAGAATACGGATATTCCAAGGAAGTGGGTATTTCGCTGGTGCGCAAAGGAAAAGAAGGCGCCGATGAAATTGAAGCGATGATGAAGAATTTCCGGACGAATCCAATTAAAGAATTGGCCGGTTCACCCGTTGTTTTATCGAAAGATTTTGTGAAACTGGAAAGCGTTGATTTCGTGAAAGACGAAATTACCACGCTCGAAATGCCCACAACATCCAACGTACTTCAATATTTCACCGAAGACGGCACAAAAGTATCTATCCGCCCATCGGGAACCGAACCGAAAATAAAATTCTACATCGAAGTGCTGGGTTTGCCCATATCTTCGCGCGAAGAAATTCCGCAAGCGGAAGCCGAAGCAGACAAAAAAATATCGGCCATCAAGGAATTTTTCGGAATATAACTCGAAAATATGAGAAAAAAACTTACAATAGCCTTAGTTGCCCACGATCACCGAAAAGCCGACATGGTTGACTGGGTAATTTTTAATTCGGATTTTTTGTCCGAACATCATCTGGTTTGCACAGGAACAACCGGCGGACTGGTTCGCGATGCGCTGAACGAAGAAGGCGTATTTCCCGAAATCACGTGCATGAACTCCGGCCCCATGGGCGGCGATGCCGAAATTGCGGCCATGGTGGTGCGCAAAGAAATTGACTTGGCGGTCTTTCTGATCGACGACCTCAACGCTCAACCGCACGAAGCCGACATTATGATGTTGCTCCGCCAGTGCCGCATTCACAACGTGCCCATCGCCTGCAACCGCTACAGCGCCGACCTGATGATCACCAGCAACTTGTGGGACGACTCATCGTATGTTCCGATGGAACCGTTGTACAGAAGGTTTGAGCGGTAACCCGCAAACAAAAAACACCGGAAAATTTTCCGGTGTTTTTTGTTTGATGTTGAAGTAAACATAATTACTTCACAACCTTAAGTTCGTTGATGATGTGCGGTGCGTTCATAATTTTATCGATCGTGTACAACACGTAACGGACATCCACGCTGATGGTGCGCTGCATTTCGGGTTCAAACAAGATATCGCCGCTGAGCGATTCCCAGTTTCCGTCGAACGCTAACCCGATAAGCTCGGCTTTGCCGTTGAAAACGGGGCTTCCCGAATTACCTCCGGTAATATCATTATCCGACAGGAAATTTATGCGCATTGTACCGTCTTTGGCTGCATAACGGCCGAAATCACCTTTTCTGAGTGCGTCCACGATATAAGATTGCAAATGAAACTCAGGGTCGTTTTCCTTGTATTTTTCCAATACTCCCTTCGACGTGGTGTAATAATCGTACCAAACGCCGTCGCGCGGCTCATAACCTTTTACCGATCCATAACTCATTCTTTGCGTGAAAGTTGCATCGGGATAAAAATTCTTTTTCGGGTCCATTTCCATCAAGGCGGCCATCAGTTCCCGCTCACCGCGCATCATATTTTCGTAAGCCGATATCATTTGTCCCGATAGTTCGTAACCCATATCTTTGGCGGACAAAGCAAGTTCCATTGCCGGATCTTGCGTCAACCGTTCCGTGTCGGCCACTTTCAGCAGTTCCATTAAATCGGTCAGGTTGGTAAATTGAGAATTGGCGAATAACCAATCGGCATATTTATCGTAATCGCCGCCAAAATCGGTTTTTATTTTTTCGTAAATATCGGGCAGGTATTGTGCCGGAACACGCTCGGCATACAACTTCATCACAACGGGAAGCACTTTTCGATCGAGCTTAGGTTCGTAATTTTTATACGATTCTATGATCCTGTCGTTGATGAAACTGGCCTTGTCTTCTTCCGTGCCGTCCATATCAAACTGAAGAATGGTATTGGCAAAGCGAGTCAGTTCGATTCCGTTGTTGAAAGTTTCCAGAAAATAAGTGGTGTAACGAGCCAGATCCGTGGAGTTGGCATAGGTTTCGCTCAACGTATTCAGCAAACTACCGTATTTTTCCCTGTTTTTATTGTTACTGTTAATCCAAGTAGTCAAGCGGCTTTCCAATTGTTGCTTTTCTGCCAAAACACCCAATTTCGTAATCGCTTCGTTCATTCCCATCGAATTTTTCCAGTAGTTGGAACTGCCGGCGTATTTGTTGGCATATTTCAGGCGGATGGTGTCGTTTTTTGTCATAGCATCCCACCAGATATCCTGTTTTGCACCGCGAACTTCGATGCGCGGCTTGTTTTCCGATTCCATTTGCTGCGCAATTCCGAACGACGAGAGATAACGCTGCGTGCTTCCCGGATAACCGATAGTCATGGCGTAATCGCCATTGTTTACGCCGCCCAGCGACACCGGAACCACGTATTTGGGTTTGTAGGGAACGTTATCGGCGCTGTGTTTGGCGGGTTTATTGTTTCTGTCGGCATAGACGCGGAAAACGGCAAAATCACCCGTGTGTCTCGGCCACATCCAGTTATCGGTATCGCCGCCGTATTTTCCCACCGACGATGGCGGAGTTACCACCAAACGCACGTCGCGGAAAACATCGTAAACCACTTTGTAATATTTATTTCCGGAATAAAACGGAATGATGCGCGCCGACGTGAACGGATCATCATCGTATTGCGCCAGCAATTCATCTGAAATGGAATCGATTGCAAGTTCGCGCTGCACTTCGCTCAAAACAGACGGTACTTTGGGCAGAATTTGGTCGGTAATCTCTTCCATGCTTCGCAAGAAGGAAATAGCCAATCCGTCGGAATACAGTTCCTGTTGCATATTGTCGGCTTTGAAACCGTTTTTCAGGTAATCAAATTCCACCGAACTCAATCGTTGGATAGCTCCATATCCGCAATGGTGATTGGTGAAAATCAATCCTTTTTCCGATACGGCAACGCCCGTGCATCCACCGCCGAAAATAACAACAGCATCTTTCAGCGATGCATTTTTCTCATCGTACAGTTTGTTTATCGGGAAAGTAAATCCCAACTCTTTCATCCGCTCAACGCTTTGGCGGTTAAGCTCTTTCAAAAGCCACATTCCTTCATCGGCTTTTAATAATGGGAACATCATCAAGGTGATGAGAATGGTCAAAAATGATTTTTTCATGTAAAATGTATAAATTTTTATATTTAAATATCAATATCCTCTTTGTAAATGTCGGGGATTTGGTCTGCAACACCAAATGTGTGTTATATAAACCGTGTCGGCCTCCACGAAATAAATGGCTTTAAATAACCCATTGGAAATCACAAGTGAGCGAAATATTTTAGATTGCCCTTTCAACAAAGGCTCTATGGGTGCTGCTTGTGGAAAACTTTCCAGGATTCCTATCTCATCCAATATAGAATTGAATATTTTAGAGGCCGTGGTTTGACTTTTCTCTTCGTAAATAATATAAATGTCATCCAAATCTGCTTCGGCTAATGGAAGAACAATAACTTTCATTTTTTCGAATACTTTTCCCGCATCTCGGCAACAGTTTTCCCGTATCCGCTTTCAGCGTCAAGAATACCCTGCACAGCTCTCGCTTCTAATTCTTCTGCAGAATACTGACACGGTGTCTTTTTTTCGGACAATACAGACAGCATCCATTCCAATTCTGAAAGCGTATTTTCATCGAATTTTTCATCTAATATCGTACGGGCAAAACGGGCTTTTCTTTCTAATACTGTCATAATTTGTTCTTTTATTTAAAATATTTCCTAATAACCGGAATTTCCCGCAAAGGTAAGTCTTTTTTTATAACTATAAATACGTAAATTGCGATTAAAACGGTGTTAATGACCAACCTCAACCACACGTTATCGATAATTCCGTGAGAGAACATTATTCCGGCAAAAAGCGCTATCGAAACACCAAAATAAAATCCGGCTGATTTTAAATCGTAGTTGATGGGATAGTTCTTTTGTCCCAAAATGTAGGATAACGCCATCATCACCAGATTGGCAAGAAATGCTGTCCACGCACAAGCTATATAACCAAACTGTGGAACAAATAACACGTTGCCTAAAACGGTTACAGCAAGTCCGATTAAAGACAAATATGTTCCCCATTTCGTCTGGTCAGTCAGTTTATACCATAACGACAAGTTGAAATAGATGCCGAAAAACAGCTCCGCCACCATTACTATGGGAACTATTTTAAGTCCTTCATGATATTCTGCTTCCAGCAAATGCTTAACAAAATCAAGATATCCCATTACTGCCAGAAATATAAACAAGCAGAAAATAATGAAGTATTTGGTTGCCTGCGAATACGCCGTTTTATTATCGGCCGATTCTTTGTTTTTCGCGAAAATAAACGGTTCAAAAGCATAGCGAAAAGCCTGTGTAAACATGACCATAATCACGGCGATCTTAAACGAAGCTGTGTAAATTCCCAGCTGCCCCATTTTGTCTGCCTCGGTAGAAAGATGCGGATAAAGCATTTTGTCCAGGTTTTGGTTCATAATTCCGGCAATGCCAAGAACGAGCAATGGCAGCGAATAAACCAACATTCTTTTAAGCAACGCGCCATCAAAAGTATATTTCACTCTTAATTGCGGCGAGAGAAGTAGTAATCGAATGGCAGAAGCAATCAGATTGGATATTAAAATATAATCGACTCCTTTGTTGATATCGAACCACGAAAATGTATCAGGAAATTTTACGGCAAGCCAGGGACAAGCCAAAAAGAAAAACAAATTGAAGAGTATGGTAATAACTACATTCAGAATTTGAATGGTTGCAAACCGGATGGGACGTTTTTGATACCGCAGGTAAGCAAACGGTATCGCACTTAATGTATCTAACCCAAGGATAATTATCAGTAAAAGAACATAATGCGATTTTATATCTTCGCTGCCGAAGATGGTTGTGATGGGATTCAGAAATAAAATGGCCAGAACAACAAACAAGAGCGTGGTGGAAGAAATACTTATCAGCGTAGTGGTATAGACTTTAAGCGGATTTTCTTCGTTTTTATTGGCAAATCGGAACAAACCGGTTTCCATTCCATAAGTAAGGATAACAACGGTAAGTGCAGTCCAACTGTACAAATTACTCACCACTCCCATTTGAGCGGTACCTGCCAAAACCCACGTCCAATACGGAGTAAGTAACCAGTTTAAAAACCGGCCAAAAATACTGCTTACACCGTAAATTGCCGTTTCCTTTGCAAGGGTTTTCATTCCTCCTGCCATAAACTCAAATCTTAGAAATTAACGGCAAAAGTACAATATTTCCGCGTAGTGTTCGTCAAAAAGTACATTCATTATTTATCTTTAAGAGTTTGAATTACGGAAATGTCGGAAAAAACTGCTTACTTTGTATGTTTGAAAAAATTTCAAGAATATGGTATGTCAAAATTTCCGACTAACCACTCAACACTGTAATGTAGCAAATAAAAAACCAATAATTGATAGAAAAAGAGCAAAGCCTGCGAGAAGTTGAAGAAGACATTAAAAAACTGAAACAAATAAAATAAAAGCTATGGATGCAGCTCAATCATATAATTACCTCAATCCACTACAACTGGAAATGTTAGAACTATTTTCGCAAAAAGTGGACAACGATGATTTACTCGAAATCAAACAACTGATCGTAAAGTATTTTGCCGAGAAAGCTATTCATGAAGCCGACAAAGTATGGGACGAAAAAGGGTGGACAAATGAGACAATGGAAGAGTTTCTCAACATGCACGAGCGCACACCATATAATCCCGATAATTAACATAATAAGCAAATACAGCCTTGAAAATTGTTCTTGACACAAATGTTTTACTTGTAGCGATATCTCAAAGATCCATTTTCCATCCCGTTTTCAAGGCAATTTTGGATAAAAAAATAGATGTTTATGTTACTACGGATATCGTTTTTGAATACGAAGAAATCCTAAAAAAACATATTGGAATATTGGCAACAGAAAGTGTTTTGCGTGTTCTTGAAAAGGCTCCAAATGTTCATTGGATTACCAAATATTATAGATGGAGATTAATTTCAATAGATGCTGATGATAATAAATTTGTGGATTGTGCAATTGCATCCGATACAAACTATTTGGTTACTAACGACAAACATTTTGACATACTGCAATCCATAGAATTTCCTAAAGTAGAGACAATTACGGCGAGAGATTTTCTTTCGATCCTCAAATCAATAAAATAAAACCAACATACGCTCAGTTCGGCCCGCAAAACTCGAAACTCGAAACACGAAACCCGCACCCCGAACCGCGCAACAAAATTTATGGCACAAGAAGACGTTTTTAAAAAAATTGTATCGCACTGCA
>CAKTUP010000044.1 GCA_934621705.1 uncultured Petrimonas sp. | reverse complement strand
GCCGAGGGCAGATCGTCGCTCTCGGACAAGGTGTGTAGGCACAGGATATTATCTCCGATTTTCACTTCGTCCGCACCGAAAGAAATATCTTCGAGCGACGCGTGGTTTTTACCTTGTAATGAGAAATAGCGTTCCAACAGTCCGCCTTGACCGCAGATTTCATCTTCCGACAAACGCCTTAGCTCTATAAATCCGCTGTCGTTCAGTATCCGTTCGAACTGGCTTACGCTTTCCAAAAACCGCAGCACGCTTTCTTTATCCTTGATTTCTTTGGGCAGGATGTTTCCACGGCACAACGTAGAGAAATTGCTTTGCTGTGCCATCCGCTGTTTGTTGGTTTTAGTCAGGTAGAGGTAACATTCGTGGTTGAGATAGGGACGCTCGTTGAAATGACGTTCAAAACTCCGGGACAGAAAGATCAGCTCATCCTTTTGAATCTCAGGCCGGTAGTTTTCTTTCAAAAACCAATCCTGCTTGTGTACCACCGTGAAATCGGGCAGTACGCGTACCGCTTTGTTCCACGCCGAATGAATGGCTTCGTATTCCTGGCTCGTTACCGTGAAAAGTTCGGGCAGCTCTACTCGGAAGGCAACGGTAATATCGGCATCTTTGCTGACGATGCAGCCGTTTTCAATGGCGAGCAGGGGGAATTTATTTTCCAAGGTGGTCATTTTACTGATGTTTTTCATCTGTTTGTTCCTTTCTTAAAAAGCCGGCGGCTGCGTTTGCGGTTAATCAGGTAGCGGGGATGGTTTTTCCGTGCGGCAATTTTCATCAGTCCGTGGTTGCCGTACTTTTTGTTCATTGAGAAAGTTTTCCAAACGATAAATGTAGCGGCACAAGCGCCGAATAGCAGGCAGACAAGCTGATTTACTCCGATCATATAGAGGACAACTACCACGATAAACGTTGCCAGCAGTCCGCCGGCGAAAATAAACAGATATTGTGCTTTCAACCCTTTGAACTCCACGCTGCGTCCCACGCCTTTGTTAATTTCGAATACTGCCATACGTTTAGAGGAAGAAAGAGCGTAAAATAGTGGCTGCCACAATGAGAAAGATACACGCGCCGAACCACGAAGCGGCGGTTTTGCTGGTGTCGGGGTCGCCGGAGGAGAATTTTCCATAGACTTTCACGCCGCCGATTAAGCCGACCACGGCGCCGATGGCGTAAATAAGTTTGGTAGCCGGGTCGAAATAACCGGTAATCATATCCGTGGCTTTGGTAATACCGGTGGAACCGTCGCCTTGGGCGAGGGCATTCATTACGGCGGCAACAGTGAGCATTGCCGCGAGGTAGATTCTTTTTCTTGTCATAAAACGGTTGTTTAATGGCTTCCGCCTCGCTTGGATAGGGCGGGACGGAAGCCGATGAATAAATTGGAATTAGTGGTTGTTTAAATAAAATTCCGAATATCGAAACTCTGCCAATCTTCGGTTATTTGAACTTTTTGGGACGGAGTATCAAGCATCTTGGCGATTTTTTCGTTAGCATCCGGTAAAGCGTTCATCACTTTTTCCCACAAATCGGTGTGGGCAAGTTTAGCGGCTGTGTCTGTTACGGATTGTTGCTCTTCGGGTAACAACTCATCTTTCTGTATCAGGCGGATTGTTTGTTGCAACTCGTCGAAAGAAACGCCCGTAGCAAAATGAGTATCATCATTGGGTGCCGAGCGGTGTGCCTGCAATTCGGTTTCTTCGTCTTGCCAATCTACTTGGTCTTCGTCCGGATCGGGGTCTTCCCGCGTATAGTTTTCATCGGTTTCTTCCGTCCCGAAAACTTGGTTGAGTTCCGCACTCGGAATTTCACGAGCAAAAGTAACGGGTTTTTCTTCGTGATTTTCAATTTGGCGTTCGGTGGCTTCAATTGGCAGTGCTTGGCGTTTTGCCGGTTGAGACACACCCATAACGTCCGGCGTTTTCCTTGTCGATAAAGATGAATTATCAACGATCGTTCTGTGGACTTTGTATTTCTCTTCCTTTCTTATTTGAACATAGAGACCGATTAAAAGAACAATCAACGAAAAACAAGAGACTACGACAATCGTTAATAGAACTTGCCAAACGATGGATATAAATAATGATTGCATAACGGCTATTTTGTTTTAGTTATTATTGGTCTATATTTGCTGTCGAAAACCTCGGTTATTTCCTGCTCAAAATACTCAAAATGATGCGTCAAGATATTATCCAAATAATCAGTAATGGAAATTTCATTATTCCCTATCACGCTGATTATACGATTGATAGCATTGTGATAGTCGTTTCGGATATATACGCCTTTTCCCGAGCGGACGGTTAAATCGGCTTTTTTGATAAATTGACTTTCATAATCCACCGGTGCTGGTCGGACTCGACGTTTCCGGCTTTCCCTCGTATTCGGTTTTTCTTCTCCCTTTGATTCTTTTCTGTCAGACTGAGTTGTTTCTTGCGGTTGAATATTGGCATCACCAGTTTGGGTCGTTTGACGTACCTGCGCGATATGCTCCGACGACATCTTCTTTTTTCCTGAATGTGTATCGGAAACAATCGACATAATATATTCTTCATTGATGGGCGGTTTCGTGCTTTCTTCCATAAAAATTAATGTTGAACGATTTGTAAAAACTCCGTGATAAAATCATCCATCCGGGTGGATTTAGACAACCTTCTGTCAATCGGAAAAAGTGTCGAACGCGTAATCTGCCGGTTTTCCACTTCGGTTGACATCTCTTTTCGAAACCGTTTGCTGTCGGGCAGATAGGTTTTCATAAGCGATAAATCCAATTCTTTAATCACATTTTCATATAGGCTGTAAAGTTCCGATTTCTCCCTGCCGTCCACCATATTCCAAAACAAATGAATGCCTTTTATGCTTGTTTCGCCACCCTTTACCAAAACGCCGTTCAGCACGTTCATAAACGAAAGCGTGCTTTCCAACACCAAGCGATCGGCAGTGATAGGTGAAAAAATGTAATTCATCCGGGAAATGGAATTGATAATTCCTGTCGAATTGATGGTGCCGGGTAGGTCGAAAAAGAAAAAATCATAGTCGATGAATGCATCTTTTAAAAATTCGTCCGCTTTTTGGATAAGCTCATCGGGTTTGCACGAAATTACAGGATACGCTTTTTTGTTGATTGATGTAAACTGTTCGTAAGCCAAACGCTTGAAACGTTCGTTTTCAATCACGGTTTTGGTATCCCTGTCGCGCATCTTGGAAATACTCCATTGCGGATAGTCGCAATCAAAAACCGCCACGTTATACCCCATCCTATAGTGCAACACGCTTGCCGCAAGTGTGGTCATTGCACTTTTTCCCACGCCGCCTTTTTGGGTAGAAAAGGCAATAAATAATGCTTCATTTTTCATTTTAGAACGCTTTTTTGAGTGAATATTTTTGTTTGTTATTTCTTATCATTTTGATTTATAAATTTTATCATATTAAAATTCAGCAAGTTTATTTTCGTTTTAATTTATTTGGATGCACTTTCTTTTGAATGCTTGAATGAAATAGCATTCAAGAAATAGTGCGTTTTTCATTCGTTTATGAATTTGTAAATTTATCGGTTAATCGACTTTGAGATTGAGAATGATTTTTATTGCTTTATGATGAAAATCATTTTGTTTTTCTTTTTTTCTGCAAATAAAAACATAATCCAAACGCCATTTCATTTTTGGCGTTTCGTGGCGTTGTTTGGCATCCGTTGGCGTTATACTCAAATTTTTAATGGCTGTTTTAAGAGCGTACTTTGCATTGTTTTGAAACAGATGCAGTGGCAAACGAGCCTTTTCGGATAATTCATCCGGCATCTTTTTCAATCGGCTAAACTTAATCCCGATACGCATCGGGATTTTCTGTTCGCCGGAACAGAGCAAGTTGTGTTTTGAGGCACTCGAAACTTTCTTCGTGCCTGAAAACCCACTTTAAAATCCTCTCCGAAGTCGGGATTTTTTTGATACAAACTATTTTTTATAAACTGATTTACTTATGAAAACGAACAAGCCGTTGGGTGGCAGAAAACCCAAAATTTCTAAGCGCGACAACCGCTATGTGGTACGCTTGACGGACGATGAAAACGCACGTTTTCTGGCTTGGTTTGACGCGTCGGGATTGCACACCAAAGCGGAATATATTGCCGCTGTTTTGCTTAATCGTGAGTTGAAAACAGTAAAAATCGATAAAGCTGGACACGATTTTTATATGCGGCTGACTACGTTTCACTCGCAGTTTCGGGCTATCGGTATCAATTATAACCAGATTGTTAAGGCATTGAAAACCAATTTTACGGAGAAAAAAGCGCTCGCTTTTCTCTATAAATTGGAAAAAGAAACGATAAAATTGGTGGAATTATCACGGAAAATCGTGGCGTTGGCGGAAGAATTTAAGCAGAAATACGGCGTGTAATGGTGGCGAAAATCGGACACGGTGCGTCGCTTTTCGGGGCGATTTCTTACAATAAATTGAAGGTGGACGACGAAAACGGCAAGGTGCTTTTCGCCCAACACATCATCGAAAGTGCTGACGGAAACTTCCAAATGCAAGATATTCTGCACTCGTTTGAGCCGTATTTAGCAGCCAATAAACGCACCGAAAAACCGGTTATCCACATTTCGCTCAATCCAAATCCTGCTGATAAAGTGTCGGACGAAGCTTTTTCGGAAATGGCCCAACGCTATATGAACAAACTCGGGTTTGGCGAACAACCGTATATCGTTTTCAAGCATACCGATATTGAACGAACGCATATTCATATCGTTTCGGTGCGGATAAAAGCGGACGGCAGTTGTATTTCGGACGCGTACGAAAAACGGCGTTCGATGGATATTTGTCGTGCTTTGGAATGGGATTTCGGTTTAACGCCTGCCGACAAACAGGAACGACAATCGCTTTTACCTGTCGGAAAAGTGGATTACACAAAAGGAAATGTCAAAAGGCAAGTTTCAAACGCCTTGCGAGAATTATCGAAATCGTACCAATTTCAGACTATTGGCGAGTTTCGGGCGTTGCTTTCGGTTTTCAATCTGACGGCGGAAGAAGTAAAAGGCGAACACAAAGGTGTACCATATAACGGATTGGTTTATTCGGTTCTGGACGAAAAAGGTGAAAAAACAGGCAATCCGTTTAAATCGTCGCTTTTCGGGAAAACGGTCGGTTACGACGCCTTGCAACGAAAAATGGAAAAAGATAAAGCCGTGTGGAAAACGGACAAAGCAACTAAAAACCGACTTCGGGCGGATATTTTGCAGACAATTTTACAATCAAAAAACCGAAAAAGTTTCGAGAAAAACCTGCTTAAAAAAGGTATTTCCGTGGTGTTTCGGAAAAATGAACAAAGACGGATTTACGGTACAACGTTTATCGACCACAAGAGCAAAACCGTACTTAATGGTTCTCGCTTGGGCAAAGAGTTTTCGGCAAACGTGTTTCACGAGTGGTTTGCAAACGGCAATAAACCGGAAATTTCCCAAAAACCTAACAATCAAATACAACCCAAAGACAATGAATACAATCCGTTTACCGATTTTGAAAAAACACCGGAAACAGACAATGCTTTATCAGGCATTTCATTGCTCGAAACGCACGGCGACGATTACGAAGACGAGAAATTCAAACGGAGAATTCGGAGGAAAAAGGCATTTAAGAAACGAAAACTATAATCAACTTTACTAACCAAAACTCCCCCTTTAGGGGGCTGGGGGGCATATTATGCAACAAGAAGACGATTTAAGAGGACTCGCCAAAACAATGGAGTTTATGCGGGCAATAAGTATTTTATTTCTGCTTATTCACTGTTATTGGTACTGTTACGAAGCATTTCGGGAATGGGACGTTACGATTGGCGTGCTGGACAAAATATTGATGAATTTCCACCGTACGGCAGGGCTGTATAAGCATCCGCTGATTACCAAGCTCTTTGCTGTCGTATTTTTGGCATTGTCCTGTTTGGGAACCAAAGGCGTGAAAGATGAAAAAATCACGTGGACGAAAATAGGGATCGTGCTGTTTTTCGGTATTGTCCTATTTTTTCTCAACTTTTGGATATTGGCGCTGCCCATTGCCAAAGTCGGTGTAGCCGTGTGGTATATTTTCACGGTTTCAGCAGGCTATATCTGTTTGCTGATGGCAGGACTTTGGATAAGCCGATTGTTGAAAAGCAACCTGATGGACGATGTTTTCAATACCGAAAACGAGAGTTTTATGCAGGAAACTCGGCTGATAGATAATGAATATTCGGTGAATCTGCCTACGCGGTTTTACTACAAAAAGAGGTGGAACAAGGGCTGGATCAATATCGTAAACCCATTTCGGGCAAGTATTCCCCTCAAAAGCAACGAAAAGCAACCGAAGTTAAATCAATTGGAAATAAGTCAGATATAACAGTTTTGCATTGATTTTCATTTTTGTAAAAAAGCAAATTCGGGCATAATCGAGCAGACTTTCCGTACCTAAATCGTAACCCGCGAAGAATAACGATAAAAAGGGTAACGGAAACAGACACAATAAATTGATATTTATGTTTTTATGCTGCATATATCTGCATTTTTCATACCGATGAACGCTGTTTGAAGAACTAATTTTGTAACTCAAAAAAAGCGTATCATTATGCAGAAGAAAAAAGATTTACGGCTGTCGTTTTTTATCCAACGGACAGCCAAAGACAAAGAGGGAAACTGCCCCGTAATAGGGAGAATAACACTCGGTCGCAGTCAAACCCAATTCTCAACCAAAATCCGTGTACCGGACAGGCTTTGGGACACACGTAAAGCACGGCTGACAGGAAAAAGTCAACTTGCCGTTAAACACAACCGGGCGTTGGATGAAATTTCGGTATTGGTTCACAGCCGGTATCGGGAACTGAAACAAACCGCCGAAAGCATTACAGCCCGAGAGGTAAAAGAGGCGTATCAAGGAATGGCGGTTGCCAAAGAAACGTTAATCGAAAGTTTCAAGGATTACAATGAAAGATTGGAAAAACGAGTCGGCATTGACCGCACCGAACGCACGCTCGAAAAATGGCAATACAATCTGAAAATACTTCAAACTTACCTCAAAGAGAAACACAGACTCAGTGATATTCCCTTCGCTCTGCTTGATTTGAGTTTTATCCAAAATTACGAGCGGTATCTGCTTATCGACCGTAAGATGAAACGTTCCACTGCCAACCATATCATTTCATCTCTGCGCACCATCGTCAATCAGGCGGTAACACGCGGAACAATCAGCGTTCACCCTTTTCTCGGTTACGAGTGTAAACGTCCGAAAGCCTTTCCCCGAAGTATCACGGCTGACGAACTGGAACAAATCCGTAATCTGACTTTCGAGCTGAAAAGCCAAGACACGGTGCGAGATATGTTTGTTTTTTCGTGTTTTACCGGAATATCGCTTATCGACATCATCCAACTCAGAGAGGAAAACATTTACCCCAATGCAGACAAAACCCTTTGGGTGCAGGGGAAACGGCAGAAAACCGGAACGCCGTACAGTTTGAGACTGCTTCCGCAAGCCTTGGAAATCATCGAAAAACACAAGGGCAGAAAATCGGGATTTGTGTTTGACGCACCTGGAAAGTGGACAGTTTTCGACACGATGAAAGTGATTGAAAAACGTATCGGAATGGCACGTCCGCTCACATTCCATCAAGGACGACATTGTTTCGCTTCGCTCGTTACGCTCTCCAACGGTGTTCCCATCGAAAGCGTTTCGCAAATGTTGGGACACAGCGACATCGAAACCACGCAGATTTATGCCGTCGTTTCGTCCGAAAAGATAGAAAAAGATATGCGAAACGTGATGAAACGCTTGGACGGCAAACTGCAACTCATACCCTAATTATCTCACACTTAAAAAATAAATCAATATGCGAAGTACATTTAAACTGCTATTCTACCTCAATCGGGGGAAAGTGAAAAAGAACGGCTGCAGCCCGATAATGGGACGAATAACCATAGACGGCAAACAAGTACAATTCAGCACCGGATTGGAGGTTCCGTCCGAAAAATGGGATGCCGGAAAATCGTTGATTTTGGGACGGACGGACGATGCTAAAACCGGAAACGAAAAGATGAAACAATTACGCAAACAAGCCGAACAGCATTACGCCAAACTTTTGGACAGGGACGGTTACGTTACCGCCGAACGGATAAAAAACGAACTGTTGGGCGTAACCGGACAAATTCCCACGCTGCTGGCAGAAGCCAAAGCCTTGTGCGAAGAAATGCGCGAAAGGGTGGGTAAAACACACACGCTTTCCACTTACAAAGGCTATGTGTGCGGATACAACAACCTGAAAGAATTTATTCGCGAAAAGCAAGGTTTTGAAGATGTTACGTTTGGCACGTTAGAGTATGACTTTATTGATGATTACGATTTTTTTCTCCGTGTGGATAAAAAACAGAAACCCAACACGGTAAAGGGTTTGATGATTTTCTTGCGGAAATTGGTGCGGACTGCCGTGCAGAAACGTTATATTTTTCGAGACCCTTTCGCGGGTTACGAACCTCAGAAAGCCGTGAGCGAACGCAAATGGCTCACGTTGGAGGAAATCGGGCGGATAATGGCAACGCCCATTCATTGGGAACGTGCCAATTACATCCGTCATATGTTTGTTTTTTGTTGTTTCACGGGACTGTCGCGTGCCGATTTGGTAAAACTCACACCCGAAAACATCGTTACCAATGAGCGTGGCGGAAAGGAAATCCGCATACAGAGGGAAAAAACCGAAGTGGAAGCCATTATTCCGCTCACGGAAATTCCGTTGCAGATATTGGAAATGTATAAAGACGACGGAATGAATGGACGGTATTTCCGAAACATCGAAAAAAGCACGGCATCCATTTTTTGTAAAACCATTGCCGAAGCCGTGGGGTTGGACAAACCGCTCACGTTCCATCAGGCGCGTCATTCATTCTCGACCTCTGTTTGCCTGAACAACGGGATGCCTATTGAAACATTGAGTAAGATTTTGGGACACCGCTCCATTTCCACCACGCAGATTTACGCCAAAATTACGCACCAGAAAGTAGCCGGAGATATGAACGTATTGGCGGAAAAAATAGACCGGGAAAATCTGTTTTAATGCCAATTGAAGACTGATTAAATACTAAAAAAAGCAAGCCCCATCACCAAACGGAAGCGGCTTGCTTTTTACTTTTACGGATTGAACGCAGAAAAGATTTACCCCGAGTAAAACTTTTCCAACAGCCGCTCAATATCCGATGCACGATACAGGATTTTTCCTTCCAACTTAATATGCGGAAGTAATCCCGAATCTCGGTACTCCTGCAATGTACGCAGACTGATGTGCAGTTTTTCGGACACCTCCCGATTGGTCAGAAACTGCTCGCCGTTAAGCGTGGGTTTTCGGTTTTCAATCAGGCGGGAAAAACGTTTCAGCGTTTCGTTCATTCGCTCGAAGAACACCCTTACAAGGGCATCGTCTTTGGTTATTACCTCGTTTGCCATAGTTTTTATGTTTTTGGTTTGGTTAATGAATGTATGCTTTTATTCTTTCGTTTTTACACTCTCGATTTTTTTTATTCGTGTATTCGTTCTTGTATTCTTTTGTGTATGCGTGCACGCAATTATGCAATTGTGCATGCACAAAGTTGTGCAGTTATGCAATTGTGCAACCATAACCTATTGGCACATTGGCATATTATCCAATTGACATATTAGACTTCCTCTCGTTTAGAAATGCTTCCACGTCTTTTTGTTTATAAAAAACCTTGTGGTTGATTTGCGAAAACGGTAGTTTTCCCGTGTCCCGATAACTCTGTAAAGTCCGTTTGCTCACGTTAAGCAGTCGGCACACAACGCCGTTGTCCAGCCATTCGTCAAAGTTTTCATTAGTACCCATTTCCTTATTCAGCCTGTTGATAAAATCGGCAAAGCGTTCGTTCATTTTTTCCCACGTTCGGGTTTCGATTAAAGTTATTCCCATTTTTTTAAGATTTTATTTTGTTTGTAATTTGAATGCATTTTCACTGTTTTTTGGCAAAGATAAACGCAATTCCGCCTCATTTGCAAACCGATTGCTTAGAATTCCTTAGGATGGCTTTGCGTGGCTTTATTTGGCGGTAATTGGCGTTCAAATCACAATTTCTTGCGATACTGCTTCCGTGTTTTTCCTGAAAAATCAATCTTTTGAATGCAGGATGAAAAACGCCGCATTTTAACGCAATCCGAAAAAATCCACATCAAAATCCAAGCACAGTTTTTTCCGAAAAATCCAATCTTTTTTATCCCGATTATTCACTTTTACGCATTAAAACAACGAAAAATAAGGCAAGAAAATCCGTGGTTGGTACGGTTTGAAAACTCTCTTATATATTCACTTGTGGGCAGCAAAAATATTTTTTTGTCCACGAAAAGAAAAACAGAGAATAACAAAGCATTTCAAAACAAAAGCAATTTACAATGAATACTATTCTACTTACTACCTTACTACAAATAATGATAACTCAATGAAAGAAAAAAGATTACGACGTAGTAAAAGACAAAAAATCATCTTACGACCAACTTACTACCTACTACATTTTTCTATTAACGTAGTAGTTACTACAAACAAGCTAATTACTACACTTTTTTACTTTCATTGTCAGCTATTTACAAAAATAAATAGATGTAGTAAGATAAACCCTTGAAACTTTTAAAAATAAAAAACAATTATGAATATAGATGACTTAAAACACATATCCATAAAGGATTACCTGCAACAAAAAGGCATTTATCCCACCAAAATATATTCCGACTACGGAATGTACAAAAGTCCGTTTCGAGAGGAGAAAACCGCCAGCTTCAAAGTCGATTACCGAACCAATATTTGGCACGATTTCGGAACAGGCGAAGGCGGAAGTATCATTGATTTGGTGATGAAAATAAATAAATGCAATTATATTCAAGCTGTTGAATTTTTAGAAAAACAAGAAAATAGAAATGTAGAAACGTACCAACATCCTTATTTTTCCGAAAATGAAAATAAAAATGTAGATACCACTTTAAAAATCACAACCATTAAACCGCTCGAAAATTCCAAACTTTTAGCATTCCTGCAAAGCCGGAAAATCAATATGGATACAGCAAAAACTTTCTGTAAAGAAATCCATTACCAAATCGGCGGACGCAACTATTTCGCTATCGGTTTCCCGAATGATGCGGGCGGTTACGAACTCAGAAACCCGCAATTCAAAGGATGTGTTCCTCCTAAAGAAATAACCACTTTCGACCAACAAACAACAACTGTTCATCTTTTCGAGGGATTTATGGACTATCTCAGCCTGCTCACTCTGCAAGCCGGGCAAGCCGATGTTTCAGCCGTCGTTCTCAACTCGATTACCAACCTTGAAAAAGCCATTCCGTTTCTCTCGAAACACACAAAAATCAACGCATTTTTGGATAACGACGAAGCCGGAAAGCAGGCATTGGAAAAACTGCAAAAACGGAACTTACCTGTTGTGGATATTTCTAAACGATATGCAGAATACAAAGATGTGAACGATTATTTGTGCGGGAAAAAACTTTCCCCATTTCAAAAGAAACAGAAAATTGAAACAGAAAAATCAAAGCCGAAAATCGGCACGCGTATCAAACGCTAATCGGGACTAACCGCACCTAAAAGGACATTTTTCAAAAATGTCGTAGCTTATTAGGGCATTTTCTTAACAGTCCGCAAAGCTAGCTTAAAAATGCCCCACTATGCCAAAGAGGATGCCCCTTTGGAAACCCCAAGTTCGTACAAACTCACTTAATTTACAAACACATTTTATGGGCTACGCCGTATTACAATTCGCCAAATCAAAGGCTGCGACCTTTCAGCTGACGCAGCATATCGAACGCATCATTATCCCCAAAAATTGCGACCCATCACGCACGCCTTTAAATCGGGAATTGATAACTTTTCCCGATGGTGTAGGCAATCGGGATGAAGCCATCGCTTACCGCATCAACAATGCCGGAATAAAACGCAAAATCAGCGATAAGCAAGTTCGTGCTATCTGCATTATCCTTTCCGGAAGCCACGACGATATGAACCGCATTGAAACCGAAGGACGATTGGGCAATTGGTGCAACGACAGCTTGAAATGGTTGGACGAAACTTTCGGGAAAGGGAATACCGTTTCCGCCGTCCTTCATCTGGACGAAACAACCCCACACATTCACGCAACTGTTGTTCCCATTGTGAAAGGAGAACGTCGGAAAGCCAAGCAGGAAGCTGAAAACGGCAAACGTAAATACAGGAAAAAACCGACGGATACCGTCCGACTGTGTGCCGATGATATATTGACTCGCCAAAAACTCGAAACGTATCACGATACGTATGCCGTGGCGATGTCAAAATATGGTTTGCAACGCGGCATTCGTGGTTCGGAAGCACGTAATATAACTACATCACAGTATTACAGGGAATTGTTTGCCAAAAACGAAGAGTTGAAAGAAAATATCGACAACTTACTGAAAAAACAAACCGATGCTGAAAAGAAGCTCTCTCAAGTTAAATCCGAAGTTAGCAAAGAGAAATTCAAAAATGCTAAAGCCGAAATGGGAGCAAACCTGATAGATGGTGTAAATTCGCTTTTCGGAGGTTCAAAAATAAAACAACAACAGGCGGAAATTGAGCAACTACAATCTGAAATAACTTCGCTTAAAGATGAAAATCACTCCTTGAAAACCGAAATGCAAACCCTGCAAAAAGAATACGCAACTGCCACCGATAAACTCCGTGCCGAGTTGAAAAAGATATACGATTTATTTCCAAACCTTCGCGAACTGCTTTCCATTGAAAGGATGTGCCGTTTGGTCGGCTTTTCCGATGATTTAACAAAACGAATTTTATCGGGTAAAAAAGTTGGCTTTAAAGGCAGTCTCTATTCGCCCGAATACAAACAAAATTTCTCAACCGAACACTCTACGGCACAAATAGAAGCCGAGCCGGATAAACCCGGAAAGCTACGCCTTGCTATTGACGGCGTGGATATTATCGAGTGGTTTCGGTTGAAATATAGAGAGTTTCAGCGAAGTGTAGGGATTTATTGGGAGGATAAAAATGGGCGAAAAAGGGTGAGGATGTAGCCACCCAAAATCAGGTGGTTCAAAAAATAGAGCCGTCATAAGATGAAACCTTAATCTTCGATTATTCTCAGTTTATATCCTAACCCCCGAAACCACTGTATTTCTAAATTAGTATTATCCTTGATATTATTTCTTAATCTTCGTATGTAGTTGTTTAAACTTTGGTCGTTGTAGTATTCAACTTGTCCCTCCCAAGCGGCAAATAAAATATCGTCGCGGGAAACAATTTGATTGATGTTTAATACGAGTTTCCTAAAAATATTAAACTCCATTGGTCGAAGTTCTTTTATTTCTCCGTTTTCTACAATTATTGTCCTATTTCTGACATCAAGTAAGGCATTGCCTATGGCAACTAAGTTTTCGTTATCCGCAGAAGTCATATTTTTCTCCCGAGTATAACGGTCAATGTGTGCAGCAAGTAATCTGACCGAAAATGGTTTGTCTAAATACGCCAAAGCCCCTGCAAGTAAACCTTCTTCTTTCAAATCTTCGGAATGATGCGAAGAAATAAAGATTATGGGCAATGTGGGATTCCCATCGTATAAATTTCGAGCCATTTCAATACCATTTTCTCTACCTATTTCCACATCAAAGACAAGAATATCGGGTTGGATGTTTCTTATAGCTTCTGTTATACCATAAACAGAACTTAAATATGTGGCTGAATATCCTCGTTTGTTAAGCCCTTCTGTGAGTTCACTGCCAAGAAAGGTGTCATCATCAACAATAAGAACTTTAATGTTTTGATTTTTCATTTTCATAATTTATTTTTTATCCGGAATTATTATTGAAAAAGTAGAACCTTGTCCCACAATGCTTTTTACCGTAATATTTCCTTTGTGAGCTTTGATTATTTGGTAGGCGTAGTAAAGTCCTATTCCTGAACCATCCTTATTATCGGTAGTATAATAAGGGCGGAAAAGATGTTTTAAATTATGACTTGAAACGCCAATGCCGTTATCAGATATGGAAATAACTACATTTCCCAATTTTTTTTCTGTGCTGACTGTTATGATGGGGTTTTCGTTGCTGTATTTTACTGCATTTTCCATTATAATTCTTAGCGCAGCTTCAAATAAATCGGAAGATACGGAAACGGTTATTTCCGTATCCATATTATGTTCAAACAGAATGTTTTTTTCGTAAAACATGGCTTTTAGTTCTGTTTCAATATGTTCAACGGTGTCGGCAATATGAATAGTTTCAAAGTTATTAGCTGAAAGCGTTTTTATTTTGCTACCGGACTTTAGCATCAGTTTAATTTTTTCTGAAAGAAAATTTACCCTGTCAGCAGTAAGTGATAATTTGGATTTCTTTTGAGAATTAATTTCTTCGTCTTCCATATTAGATAACGTGAGGTAAACGTAAGCCAACGGCGACTTCAAGTCGTGAATAGCACCTTGAAAAGAATACTCCATGTTATTCATTTCTATTTTTCTTCGACGTAATGTTCTAACAAACAGAAATAATACCAGAAATATAACACCTAAGGCAATCAAGGAGATAAAGGACGCAATGCTCATATTACGGAGAATTCCTTGTTCTGCAAATTTATATGTTGCTTGAAGTTTGTATGTAGATTTTGAAGAAGCTAAAATTCTTTCGGCAGTAAGCGTATTAGATAAAACACTTCCTGACGATTTTGCGTCAAAAATAAAATTATCTATAGAA
>CAKTUP010000043.1 GCA_934621705.1 uncultured Petrimonas sp. | reverse complement strand
ATTATAAGTATGCTGATATTCCTATGTGCGAATTCTGGCAACCCCGCTCAGATTCGTTTGTCGGAAGCATCGAATACAAACCCGTTAAACCCACTGTCTCTGCCGCAAGGGGTTATGGCAAAAAAAGAGTGGCTGCCGAGGCTCTTACCTCCTTTGAATTAACCTGGGATGAGCATCCGCGTTTTCTGAAAGATATTGCCGATGATCACTTTGCAAAAGGAGTGACACATTTGGTTTTTCATACTTTTACGCATAATCCACGGACAGACTTTTTGCCTCCGAGTACATCGTTCGGAACGAGAATAGGGACTCCGTTTCTGCGCCTACAGACGTGGTGGCAGCACATGCCTTCGTTTACCGATTATCTGGCAAGATGCAATTATATGCTGGAAGCAGGAAATCCTGTATCGGACGTGTTGATGTATTTGGGCGACGAGCAAAATCACAAACCACCTCAGTTACTTCCGTTTCCCGAAGGGTATTCATACGATTATTGTAATCCCGATATGTTGCTGAACCGGCTGTCGATGAAGAGCGGCAAATTAGTCACTCCCGAAGGAATTCAATATCGTGTATTGTGGTTGTACGATTGCAAACGGATGTTGCCGGAAACACTGGAGAAAATTGCTTCGTTTGTGGAAGCCGGACTGATCGTTGCTGGCGATGTTCCCTCGGGTTTGGCAACCTTAAGCGGTGGGGACGAAACAAAACAACGATTTGATAGCGCCGTTGAAAAGCTTTGGGGAGACAGTTCACAAAATATACTTGCTTTAGGAAAGGGGAAAGTATATAAGACATCGGACATCCATTCGGTTTTAGATGCAGAAAATATAAAACCGGATATCGTATCCAATTCTCCAGAACTTCGCTGGTTGCACCGCCAAACCAATGAGTCCGATATCTATTTTCTTTCCACTTTTCCCGAAAAAGGATTTCAGGGTGTGGTGTCTTTTCGCAGTAAAGAAGGTAACGTAGAAATCTGGGACCCGTTATCGGGAGAGATAGTTGCGGCAAACTCAAAAGTAAACGATGCTTACACTGAAGTCGAGTTGGATATCCCGGCAGGAAATTCCTGTTTTGTAGTCATTCGGAACAAAAAATCTGATAAACCGCTCAAACCATCGAAGTCGAATACTAAAATAGATTTGACCAATGCTTCATGGCAATTTAATTTTCCACAAGGATGGGGAGTGGAAAACTCTCCGGTTGTTTCCAGTCAACTGGCTGCATGGAAAGACTTTCCAATATCGGATGAAGGAAAATCCTTTTCCGGAACAGTAATGTATGAAACTACTTTTTCTGTGGACGATAAGAATGTTAATGACAGATATTATTTGAATTTAGGTCGAGTCGAAGTTATTGCTAAAGTAAAAATAAACGGCAAGGATGCAGGCACTTGCTGGACTTCGCCGTACGTATTGGATATCACTGATTATTTGCAGCAAGGAGAGAATAAATTGCAGGTAGAGGTTACCAGTACGTGGTTTAATCGGTTGGTTTACGACGCCGGATTGTCTGAAAAAGAACGAAAAACGTGGACTATTGCAGGGCCTGAGCCCGGACTTCCATTAAAAGAATACGGACTGCTTGGCCCCGTTTCTATTGGAGTAAGTGATTAAAATAAGTTAAAGTTGGTGTTTCGTGCATCAACTTTAATTTTTTATATTTTACTTTGTGTTTCAAAGTACTTTTCATTATGAAGAATAACGAAGCAATAGAAACAGTGAAAGAAATCAGGGCGATGATGGAAAAATCGTCCCGATTCACGTCTTTCAGCGGAACATCTGCCGTATTAATCGGATTGTTTGCGCTGGTTGGAGCGTTTATCGCCCGAAATACAATAGTATCGGCTGCACAAATACCGGATGGTTATTCTGCTCCGGATTGGACATTTATTGCACCCAAACTTATTTTGCTGGCGTTTATTGTGTTGACGCTGGCGCTGGGAACCATTCTGTTTTTCTCCTTCAGAAAAGCGAAAAAAACGCAGCAAACTTTTTTCAACAAACCGGCTTACAGAACTTTTTTGAACTTTTTTCTACCGTTAAGTGCAGGTGGAGTTTTTTGCATTGCGCTGCTATTCAACGGCAACGTTGGAATTATTGCTCCTGCGATGTTGCTGTTTTACGGCTTATCGTTGATAAATGCATCAAAATATACTTACGATAATATTTTCTGGCTGGGTTGCGCCGAATTGTTTTTAGGCCTTTTGTGCGCTTTCTTACCCGGAAAAGGGTTGCTGTTCTGGTCTATCGGATTCGGAGTTTTGCACATCATTTACGGAATCTACTTCTATTTGAGTATCGAAAGAAAAGAAAAACGATAGTGAAAGAGTTTCTCGAAGATATTAACAAGGCTTTCGAAAGCAAGGTGCGATTGGGCATTATGTCGATGTTGATGGTGAACGACGAGGTGGATTTCAACACCTTCAAGGAACTGTTAGGATTGACGGATGGCAATCTGGCCAGCCACATCAAAGCGCTCGAAGGATTGGATTATATCAACGTGAAAAAGCAATTTGTTGACAGGAAACCGAGAACAACGTACGAAAAAACTAAAACCGGCGAAAAAGCCTTTCGCGAACATTTACAGGCTTTGGAAACATTTATTAAGCAGACATCAGATTGATAAATATAGTAGAGACGCGATTAATCGCGTCTTTACAAACCACAAAATTCTCAAAAGAATATGAAAACAAACGAAAACAAACCGCTTGAAGTGCCGCCACCGGCGCCTGTGGAAAAACGAAACCTTATCGAACGGTATTCAACCACCATCAAAGCCATTGCAGTAGCCATCCTTACGCTTATGCTACTTATTCCGCTGGCCATGATCCAGTCGCTTATTCGCGAGCGGCAAAACACCAAACAGGAAGCGGTGGCCGATATTACATCGAAATGGGGCGGTGAGCAGACCGTTTCGGGGCCTTGTCTGGTGATTCCTTACGAAGAAATTATGGTGGAAGACAAAAAGGAGATCACGGTAAAAAGAAACCTGCTGGTGCTGCCCGAAACGCTGGATACGAAAATAGAATCCAACGTGGAGAAAAGGAAAAGGGGCATTTACGATGCATCGGTTTACGGGTCGGATATCGCGCTGTCGGGGCAATTTGATTTGTCGGTGATCAGCAAGCAAAATGTGCAGCCATCGCAAATAAAATGGAACGATGTGCGGCTTATCATCGGGCTTTCCGATTTGAAGGGCATAAAAGATAATGTTTCGTTGCAAACCAATGGGGAAACCATTGATTTCGAGCCGGGAATTCCTGTCGAAAATCTGGCTGTGGGTAGTGGTTTCGCTGCAGGAACATCTCAGAACAGAGATTACGAGAACAGTTCGTATGAATTGTTTACCGTGGGATTGAACGCGAAGATCGATTCCGTAAATCCCGTTCTGCAAGCAACGTTTCCGTTTACTATTTCACTTAAAATTAACGGTTCGCAGGGACTTTACATCGTCCCGACTGGAAAAACGACTACTACCGACATAAAATCGGATTGGGCAACGCCCAGTTTCGACGGGGAATTTCTTCCCGAAACGCGTGAAATCGATAAATCGGGTTTTACGGCTCAATGGAAGGTGTTGGATTTAAACCGCAGTTTCGGACAAGTTATTCGTGCCGATAACAGCAACGCCATCAATCAAATGGCTTCGTCCCGGTTTGGCGTGCGGTTTATTCAGGCGGTTGACCAGTATCAGCAAAACATGCGCAGCGTGAAATACGCCATTCTCATTATCGTGCTCACGTTTGTAGCCGTATTTTTTATCGAATTGCTGCAAAAGAAATCGGTAAATCCGTTTCAATACATTCTTGTGGGACTGGCGTTGGTGTTGTTTTACACGCTGTTGCTCTCTATTTCCGAAGTGCTGGGATTTAATCTCGCGTATCTCGTGGCGGCTGCCATGACTACGATTCTGATTATGCTTCACATGGGAAGTCTTCTGAAAAGCCGCAAACAAGGGCTTTTGATTGGCGCGCTGCTTGCTTTCCTTTACATCTTTATTTTTATTCTTATTCAGATGGAAAGCTACGCGTTGCTGGTAGGGAGTTTGGGATTGTTCGCTATTCTGGCGGTAATTATGTATTATTCGAAGAAGGTACGGTTTTAGAATATACGCTGACAAAGCTGTCTCAAAAGTGAATTTCGCTATTAAATTATCATATTGAATGCAGCTTTAGCGGAATGAAGTATCAAAAACGTTGACAAAACAGATGTTTCACTGCGTTCAACATGACAAGATGAAACGGTAGTCGTACTTTTGAGGCAACCTCAGTTTGCTGCTATATTCAAAAAAACTGTAAAATAATAAATTTGGTGTATTAAAATTAAGCAACTCTAATATTACCTATTTATAAAATATTGCTCCAATTCTAATATTCTTTCAGCTCTTATCACACATGCTAAATTAATTGGTATTGTGGTCTGATTCATAATGAACGAGGTAGTAGGTATTTCTACTTGTTTGATATTCCAAGCTTGTTCTTGAACAAAAACTGAATAATTTACTCCGAGAAGTAAGAAACGATTCCCAAAATTAATAGAATGACTCGTTTTATCAAAATAATATCCTTCATCTACTAATAAGACAGGGGATCCGCTTGAGCCAGGATAACATGCAATATCAATCAAAAATTCTTTTTTTCCGTTATAGTCAAATGATGGATGAGTTGCAGTTATTCCACGCCTAAAAATAGGGCGATTATTCTTGGTGTCCCAAATACCATTTGGATATCCAACCATAATAATATTTTCAATCGAAGATAACTTATTAAGTTGATCAAGTGACGGAATGTTTTCTTTACCCAAAGCATAAAACATTGCATTATGTCCAAAATTCCTTTTAAATAAACTATGTACATCTGTAGTACCCATTGCGCACAAATCAACATTATCATCGGGATGCATAACCCATCTACGTTCAAAATCAGAAAATTCATCTTCAAATGTAATAGAAGTATAACGCCCGTTGTCTGGTTTCCCTTCCGAAGTCTGATGAGTTAAATAGATTTTCGCACTTTTTGCACCTTTTATTACATGTTTATTTGTTATAATAACATAACAGCATCTATTATCAGGTTGGTCATTAAATCTATAGAAAAAGCCTGTCCCACAGCTAATGCCACCATTGTGCATTCTGCATTCTAACCGAACTGTTGTGAAATTTAGTAAATCTGATATAAAATATTCCATTCTTGATTTTAAAATACAAACATAATAAATAAATGCTTTAAACTAATCTCTCTGCTTTCAATTCTACCGTAAAATGTCGCATTATCGGTTCTTCGTAGGTGATGGAATAACCTCTTGTAATACTCTCATGTCTGCCGTATACATTTTTCAACGCGGCGGCGATTACATCCATGTGATTGTTGGTGTAAGTTCGGCGCGGAATGGCCAGGCGGAGAAGTTCCAGATCGGGATAGCGGTTTTCGCGGGTAATGGGGTCGCGGTCGGCCAATAGCGCTCCCACTTCCACACCACGGATTCCTGCTTCCAGATACAATTCGATACCCAGCGTTTGCGCGATAAACTGTTCCTTCGGAACGTTTGGTAACACCTGTTTCGCATCCACGAAAATGGCGTGGCCGCCGGCAGGACGCTGGTAGGGAATGCCGTATTCATCGAGTTTTCGGCCTAAATATTCTACTTGCTTGATACGCGTTTCCAGGTAATCGAAATCGGTACCTTCGTCCAGTCCCACGGCAAGTGCGTTCATGTCGCGGCCGTTCATTCCGCCGTAGGTGATAAAACCTTCGTTCATGATGCAGAATTTCTGACACGATTTCCACAGCTCCTGCGACTTGAAAGCCACAAATCCGCCGATATTCACAATAGCGTCTTTTTTCGACGACATTGTCATAATATCGGCATACGAAAACATCTCTTTTACAATTTCTTTTACGCTTTTATCGGCATACCCTTTTTCACGTGTTTTAATAAAATACGCGTTTTCGGCAAACCGGGCGGAGTCCATCAGCAACGGGATATCGTACTTTTTGCACAATGCCGAAACTTCCCGGATATTCTGCATCGAAACGGGTTGCCCGCCCGCCGTGTTGTTGGTAACGGTGAGCACAACGGCCGGAATTTTATCTTTGGGATATTGTTGTAATACCGTTTCGAGTTTTGTAACGTCAACGTTCCCCTTGAAAGGGATCTCGAGTTGTGTGTCGCTGGCTTCGTCAATGGTGCAGTCTATCGCGAAAGCCCGCCGAAACTCGATATGCCCTTTGGTGGTATCGAAATGTGAGTTTCCGGGCAAAATATCGCCTTCCTTAATGATTGTTGAAAACAAAATATTTTCCGCCGCCCGTCCCTGATGCGCCGGAAGAAAATAATCGAACCCGAGAATGTCTTTTATGGCATCTTTCAGGTTGTAATACGAGCGGGCGCCGGCGTAACTTTCGTCGCCCAGCATCATGGCCGACCATTGTCGGTCGCTCATCGCTCCGGTGCCGGAGTCGGTAAGTAAATCGATGAAAACGTAATCGCTTTTCAACGCGAAAAGGTTGTAATTGGCTTCTTTTATCCACTGTTCGCGTTCGCGGCGCGTACTTCTTTTTATTGTTTCTACCATTTTAATGCGGTAGGATTCTGCAAAGGGTAATTCCATGAGTAATTTTGAGTTTTTAGTTATGAGTTTTGAATATTAAAGACATCAGATATCAGATGACAGACTTTTGCCTGAAATCTGAAAATTATAAATATAAAGTGGTGATATCTAACGAAAATAAGGCTTAGTTATGCATTATGAATTATACATTATGCATTGGAATAGGGGTAGCCGTCGCGGCGTTTAATGTGGATATAGCGTTGTTTTTGTGGCATAAAATCGTTGAAATACATTATCATTTACTTGATATTTTTTCAAATAGTTGATTAGTTGTTATAAACTTGTTCCATTTTTTTTTTAATAATCCTTGAATAAGAATTTTATCTCCGCTCCAGAATTGACCTTTTAAATGTTCTGTGAGTGCAATGAATTCAGTATCGTCAATGTCAACATCCGCAGTTAGATTTTCGGCATATTGAAAAGCATCTTTAGAGATTAGTTTGACATCAATAAAACGGATTTTCTGTGTAAGCAGTTGAATGACACGATGTAACTCTTCTTCAGAGTAATTGGATATTTTTTTAATTTTTTGTTTGTGTTCTTCTATTTCTGATAATAATTGTCTGGTAGAATAAAAATTTATTCCTTTTTTAGAAAACAATAAGATTTTTCCTAACTTGCTGTCAGCATTTAAGATAGCACTGAATACGATATTTGTATCAACGACTATTCTCATTTATTGATTAATTGTTTTGTCCTTTCCCAACGTCCTTTTTTTATAGATTTAACCAAGTCATCCACATCTTTTTGTTTGGCTTTGGACTTTTTTGTAATTTCCTGATATTGAAAAAAGTCAGCCAAATCCTGCAGCTCATCTAATGGAGTATTGTTGGGAAGCCTGAAAATAATTTCGTTGGCTGTTCGTTCTATAATCATAATGTTACGTGTTTAATTTCGACACAAATATACAGATTTTTCAACTTTCTTCATCATACTGCTGATACAAAAAGTCGTTATACGGAAAACGCTGGATATGAATTTCCTTGGCTTTTTCGTAAATAAGCGATTTCAGTTCATCGATATTGGTTCTCTCTTTGGCCGAAATAAAAATGGCATTTTCCTTGAGTTTGCTCATCCACGATTGTTTTAGCTCTGCGAGCGATGTGTTTTGTCGGGTTTTGGGCGTAAGGTCGTCTTCGTCTTTTTCGATGTACGAAAAAGCATCTATTTTATTGAAAACCACAATCGTCGGTTTTTCAGTTTTGTCTATCTCGTAAAGCGTTTTTTCCACCACATCGATGTGCTCTTCAAACGCGGGATGCGAAATATCTACCACGTGGAGCAGGATATCGGCTTCGCGGACTTCGTCGAGCGTGGATTTGAACGATTCGATAAGGTTCGTGGGCAGTTTCCGGATAAAACCAACCGTGTCGGTCAGCAGAAAAGGTAAGTTTTCGATGGTCACTTTTCGGACAGTAGTATCGAGTGTGGCAAAAAGTTTGTTTTCCGCAAAGATATCCGATTTGCTCAACAGGTTCATTAGCGTGGATTTTCCTACGTTGGTATAGCCGACAAGTGCGATACGCACCAATTTTCCCCGATTCTTTCGTTGAACGGTTTTTTGTTTGTCGATATCTTTCAACTCCTGTTTCAGCCGAGAAATTTTATCGAGAATAATCCGCCGGTCGGTTTCCAATTGCGTTTCGCCCGGCCCGCGCATAATTACGCCGCCACCGCCGCGCTGACGTTCCAAGTGAGTCCACATTCTCGTCAATCGGGGAAGCAAATACTGATATTGCGCCAGCTCCACCTGCGCTTTTGCGTGCGATGTTTGAGCGCGCATCGCAAAAATATCGAGAATAAGGCTCGTTCTGTCAAGGATTCTGAGTTTAAGTTCCTTCTCAATGTTCCGGATTTGTTTTGCTGAAAGTTCATCGTCAAAAATAACCACGCCGACTTCGTTGTCTTCATCCAACACATATTCCGCAATTTCCTGCAATTTTCCCGTACCCACAAACGTAACAGAGTTGGGCATCTCCAATCGCTGCACAAAACGTTTATCGGGAACAAGTCCGGCCGTTTCGGCCAGAAAAGCCAGTTCGTCCAGGTATTCGTTCACTGTTTCTTCGTTCTGTTCGGGAGTGATTAACCCCACCAAAACAGCGTTTTCGTTTTTTATTTCGCTTGTAATGAAGTCCTTCATCGTCTTCTAATTTCTAATTTCTAACTTCCAACTTCTTAAAAAAAGTCACATCCAAAACCCAATTCCCGCCATAATGGACGATTGCGAAAAGTCTTTGATAAATTGGTATTTATATTCGAGACTGATCCGTGTTTTGTATCCGAAATCGTATTGCAATCCCAGTCCCAGATTAGCTCCGATGCGATGTTTCGTCCAATCCTGAGCGCCGATATCGCTCACTTTTGATGCATCAAACTTCCAGTTGGAATAATGCAAACCCACGATGGGATAAAAGGAGAACAGCCACGACACGGGAACAACGTAATGCGCATCGGCATCCGCTTCCCACATATTCACGCCTTTTCTCGGTAAAAAATAGGTGAAAGACGGTGCAAACCGAATATTGTTGGTGTAATAATAATGCAGATTTACTCCGGCGCCCGCACTTTTTATCGACGAGCCGTAACCGGCGTGAGCTCCCAATCCGAAAGTGCCTTCGTATTGTGCGTAGGATTTTGTGGCGGATAATGTTAAAAATATGACCGAAAGGTATATAAGTTTTTTCATAAATTGAATTATTTGTTGCTTTTCTCTCCATTCAAAATCGGAAGATGCCAATGGAATTTCACTGCTAATATCCTGATTAATATAACAATTGTAGCCGTTAACAGTTCGTTTAGCGCCAGATTCATTTTTAACGCATACGCGATAGTGAAGAAAATTGCCCCGATTACACACGCAAAGGCATATATCTCTTTTCTGAAAATGAGTGGAATTTGCGTGATCAGCACATCGCGGAGCATTCCGCCGAATGAGCCGGTTATGGTACCCATAATTACCGCCACCCACGGAGCAAAGCCCATAGACAGCGTTTTTTCGGCTCCCACCACCACAAACAAACCCAGTCCGATGCTGTCGAAAAGGAAAAAAGTATATTGCAATTTCACCACTTTGCTTTTAAACAACAGAACAAACAGCAAAGCGAGCAGTGTTGCCCAAAGGTAAATGGGATTCGCCATCCAGAACGGCGTTACGCCGATAAACAAATCGCGGATGGTTCCGCCGCCGATTGCCGTAATGAATCCGATGGTGAAAGCGCCGAATAGATCGAAATTCTTTGTGGAAGCCATTCTGACGCCGCTGATGGCGAACGCGAACGTCCCCAAGAACTCGATTACATCTACCAGTTTGATGTTTTTGAAAAAATCTATAAAGTCGAAATACATAAACCGAAGTTTAAATAATCATTCCACTTCCCAGGCACAACCGGCCTTCCGTATCGTAAACCACTCCGAATTGGCCGGCAGCGATGCCTTGAATGGGTAAATCGGAAGTGATGCGATACAAATCGCCGGTTTTTGAAATTCGTCCGTGCGAAAATTCCGGTGTGTGGCGGATTTTGAAAGTTACATCTTTCTCTCCTTCAAAATCGCCCCAGATATCGTTGGTGATAAACGAAAATCCCTGAAGATTAACCACATTCCCGTATTGATGTTTGGTGTCGTATCCTTTCGAAACGTAAACGATGTTTCGGTTGACGTCTTTTTTGATCACAAACCACGGACCTCCGCTCAATCCCAATCCTTTCCGCTGGCCGATGGTGTGAAACCAAAATCCCTGATGTTTGCCGATGATGTTTCCGGTTTCCAGTTCCACTATCAGGCCTTCTTTTTTGCCCAGATAACGTTCGATGAAATTGTTGTAATTCACTTTTCCGAGAAAACAAATTCCCTGACTGTCTTTTCGTTGTGCCGAAGGAAGTTTGTTTTCCAATGCGATTTGGCGCACTTCCGATTTTAATAAATTTCCAATCGGAAACATCAGTTTCGAAACTTGAACGTAGCTAACCTGTCCCAGAAAATAGGTTTGGTCTTTCACGCGGTCTTTGGCGGTGGAAAGCCAGGTAAGTCCCTCTTTATCTGTAGTTGTGGCGTAATGTCCGGTGGCAATTTTATCGAAATGATGCCCCCAATTCTGTTCAAAAGTGCCGAATTTGATGAGTTTGTTGCACATCATATCCGGATTGGGTGTCAGTCCGCGCTTCACGGAATCGATGGTGTATTGCACCACGCTGTTCCAGTACTCTTCATGCAACGAAACCACCTCGAACCGACATCCGTATTTTTTAGCAATATACGAAACAATCTCAATATCTTCTTCCGAAGGACAATCGATATAACCGTGTTCATCCTCCATGCCAATTTTTATGTAGAAAATGGTCGGGTCGTAGCCCATCTCTTTCAACTGATGAACCACCACGGAACTATCCACGCCTCCCGATACCAATGCTGCAATTTCCATTATCTTCTTGTTTTCGAATGCAAAGTTACGAAATAGATAGTTAAGTTTCAGGTAAAAGTTATAATTTTGCGGTTTCAAAAAAAGAACGATATGCCAGTTGCACAACAATCTCACCCCAAAGGGCTGTACTTTATTTTCGTTACCGGAATGTCGGAACGGTTCAGCTATTACGGAATGCGTGCCATTTTCACGCTGTATCTCATCAACGCGCTGATGCTCGATAAAGAGCTGGCCTCCGCCATTTACGGAAATTACACCGGCTTGGTTTACCTCACGCCGCTTATCGGCGGATACGTTGCCGACCGATACCTGGGAATGCGTCGATCCATCTTTTGGGGAGCCGTTTTGATGGTGCTCGGACAGTTTCTGATGTTTTTTAGCGCCATCAATTTCGAAAACGCAGAATTGGCTAAATGGTTAATGTATGGCGGTTTGGGTGGTTTGATTTTCGGAAACGGATTTTTCAAGCCCAACATTTCGTCAATCGTAGGGCGTTTGTATGAACCCGGCGACAAAAGGCTCGATTCCGCTTACACCATTTTTTATATGGGTGTGAATGTCGGCGCATTTTTTGCTCCTTTGTTGTGCGGATATTTGGGCGATACCGGAAATCCTGCCGATTTCAAGTGGGGTTTCTTGGCTGCTGCCATAGTGATGATTTTCAGCTTACTGGTGTATGTGGCCAAAAATAACCAATATTTGGTTGCGCCCAACGGCGAAGCTATCGGAATAATTCCGGCATCGAAAGCGGAAGAAAATAAAACTTCGAAAAATGAACGTCCGAAACAAAAACTGAATTTACTTCAATTAGGTTTGTGGATTGGTGGCGGAATTATTCTGTTTGCTCTTTTCTTCAACTGGTTTAACGGAGACATTATTGGCGCTATTATCTATTCGGCGTGCATTGTTGTTCCCGGATTTGTTATTTCCGATCCGTCGCTCACAAAGATAGAACGCCAGCGCATTTTGGTGATTTACATCATCGCTTTTTTCGTTATATTCTTTTGGGCAGCCTTTGAACAAGCCGGAATTTCGCTGACTTATTTTGCCGAAGAACAAACCAATCGAAATGTGTTGGGATGGACGATGCCCGCCAGCTGGTTTCAATCGTTCAACGCGGTTTTCGTGGTGTTGCTGGCTCCCCTTTTCTCCATGCTTTGGATTAAGCTGGGGCAAAAAAATATAGAACCCGCTTCTCCCACCAAACAAGCCATCGGATTGTTTTTGCTTTCGCTGGGATATTTGCTTATCGCTGTCGGAGTGAAAAACGTGGAGCCGGGCGTGAAAGTGAGTCTGCTCTGGCTCACCGGATTGTATTTTATTCATACCATGGGCGAGTTGACGCTTTCTCCCATCGGATTATCAATGGTAAATAAGTTGTCGCCCGTTCGTTTTGCATCGCTGCTTATGGGCGTTTGGTACTTATCGATGGCGACAGCCAACAAACTTGCCGGCACGCTGAGTTCTCTTTATCCCGAAGCCGGAAAAACAAAAATGTTCATGGGTTTCGAAATTTCCACACTGTTCGATTTCTTTATGATATTTGTGGTTATGTCTGCTATTGCATCGGTGATTTTGTTTATTCTGTCTAAAACACTGCAAAAGCTGATGCACGGAATCCGATAAAAAACAACGATTTTTTTCCGGTTCATTTTTAGCGCGAGAATAAAAAATCGACGGTTTTTCATATTCTGCCTATAAATTGTATCGATAATTCAAAAGTTTTTTTCTAACTTTACAAATTAATAATTTGCGATAATTGTGAATTTATACAATTTCGCACTGCAGCAAAGTTTCAGGAGTGAATGATTTGTTGCTTTCATCCCGGTTTTTCGGGATTTCTGAGAGAAAAGAAAAAAACTATATAAATGACCTACAAATGGAATTATCTTACCCTAACAACCGACCAAAAAAATAAAAAAAATGAACTGACGAAAGAAATACAAATTGATCCCGTACTGACAGAATTGTTGCTGAAACGAGGCATTTCGAGCCCGGAAGAAGCAAAAAAGTTTTTGTATCCGAGTCTCAACGACCTGCACGATCCTTTCTTGCTGCCCGATATGGAAAAAGCAATAAGGCGTATTGAAAAGGCGCTGGGAAATAAAGAACGAATTCTTATTTACGGAGATTACGATGTAGATGGCACTACGGCCGTTTCGTTAGTTTATAAATTTTTACGGAAAATAACCAACAACATTGATTATTATATTCCGGACAGGTACGACGAAGGGTATGGCATATCGATTCAGGGAATTGATTATGCCGTTGAAACAGGCGTTAAACTTATTATCTCTCTCGATTGCGGCATAAAAGCAGTCAAAAAAGTGGCTTACGCCAAAGAACACGGAATCGATTTTATTATTTGTGATCACCACATGCCCGATGAACAATTGCCCGACGCCGTGGCGGTTGTCGATGCCAAGCGGGCAGACTCCACCTATCCTTACAACGAACTCTCCGGCTGCGGAGTAGGTTTTAAACTTGTTCATGCTTTCTCCATTCGAAACGGATTGGCCTTTTCGGACATCGAACCGTTGCTGGATTTGGTAGCCGTAAGTATTGCTGCCGATATTGTGCCCATTACCGGCGAAAACCGGGTGATGATGCACTACGGATTGAAACGACTGAATGCCAATCCCAGCTTCGGGTTGAGGGGAATTATCGAAATTTGCGGATTGAACAGAAAACCGATCACCGTTAACGATATTGCCTTTAAAATCGGCCCCCGCATCAACGCGTCGGGACGAATGATGAACGGCAAGGAAGCCGTTGATTTGATGCTTGCCGCCGATATGTCGCAGGCGCGCGAAAAAGCCATAAATATCGATAAATACAACGAAGACCGCCGCGAATTGGATAAAAGAATTACCGATGAAGCTATCGATTTTGTGGATAACCGTTTTAATATTGCAGAACACAAAAGTATTGTTTTATACGACGAAACGTGGCACAAGGGCATTATCGGGATTGTTGCATCAAGGTTGACCGAAAAATATTATCGTCCGGCGGTGGTGCTTACCAAATCGGGTGGAATGATTTCCGGTTCGGCGCGCTCTGTTAATAATTTCGATGTTTACAAAGCCATTGAGTCGTGCAAAGATATTCTCGAAAATTTCGGCGGGCATACCTATGCTGCCGGTTTGACGCTCAAAGAAGAAAATTTGGCCGAATTCAAGCGGCGTTTCGATATAATTTCGTTTGAAGAGATCGAAAACAAAACTATGCGGCCCCAAATTACGGTGGATGCCGAAATTTCGTTGAGCGACATCACTCCCAAGTTCGTTCAGGGACTCTCCATGTTTAATCCGTTCGGACCCGAAAACGAAAACCCGGTTTTTGTTACCCGGGGAGTGCTGGATGCCGGAGGCAGCAAATTGGTGGGGCGTGGATTTCATCACATCAAGCTTGAACTCGTCGACAAAACGGTTTCCGAGCCCGTGCAAGCCATCGCGTTTAGTTCCGATGCGCATTTCAAGAAAATAAAGGAAAAGCAACCCGTGGATATTTGCTACACGATTGAAGAAAATCGTCACGGCGGAAAAGCATTTACGCAGTTGTTGATAAAAGACATAAAAAATTAGTTTGAGTTTTGGGTTTTGAGTCCGGAACCATCTGATTATTATTGAATAATGGAGTCGACATTGTTTCATGATATTCTGAAAGAATACTGGGGCTACGATTCGTTTCGTCCGCTTCAGGAAGA
>CAKTUP010000042.1 GCA_934621705.1 uncultured Petrimonas sp. | reverse complement strand
CCGCTCATGTAGCTGGAATCGTCGGATGCCAGAAATAAAAAGCAGGTGGCTACTTCATTGGGTTCGCCGGCTCTCCCCAGCGGTGTATCGCTACCGAATTCCGATACTTTTTTCTTGTCGAAAGAAGAAGCGATAAGCGGTGTCCAGATGGGGCCGGGCGCAACGGCATTTACGCGGATATTTTTGGGAGCCAGGTTCTTCGCCAGGCTGCGCGTGAAACTGATGATGGCGCCTTTGGTTGCCGAATAATCAATTAATTTGGGACTTCCCCGGTATGCGGTTACCGATGTTGTGTTCACGATAACGCTTCCTTTTTTCAAATGGGGCATGGCGTATTTTGTCACCCAGAAATAAGAAAACACGTTGGTGTAAAACGTCCGTTCAAACTGTTCGGTGGTGATGTCTTCTATCTTTTCCGATTCCCAGTGCAGGGCAGCGTTGTTAATCAGAATATCTAATTTCGAAAATTTGGCGATGGTTCTTTCCACGGCTTTTTTGCAGTTGCTTTCTTTGGATAAATCACCTTTGATGAGTAAACATTGTCTGCCGGTTTCTTCTATTTCTTTTTTGGTGGTTTCCGCATCTTCGGTTTCGCTCAGATAAGCAATGGCTATATCGGCTCCGTGCGATGCAAACAACAAGGCGGTGGCTTTACCTATTCCGCTGTCTCCGCCTGTTATCAGCGCCACTTTTCCTTTCAGTTTATTGTTGATCTCTTTGGGAGCGGATTCCGGTTCGGGTTTCATTTTCTCTTCCGATCCGGGACGGCGCTGCTCTTGTTTAGGCCTTATTTTTTCGGGTTGTTTTGTTTTCATTGCCAGTTGATTATTATTCAAATGCTGTCCGGTAATTTCGTTTGCATATAGTTAAGGATGAGCCTTACCCATCCTTAACCCACTTATGTGTAACTTGTTTTACAGCGAATCTCTCATCGCTCTTATCTCGTCGTGCGAGGCTTTTACTTCCGCGTGCTGACGGATGACCAGCGCTCGTTGTTCGGGAGTAAGGTTTTCGCACTCCAATGCTTCGTTGTATGCTCTTACGGCTGCATCCTCTCCGGTTTCGCAGCTGTCGAGGATCGTTTTTCTGTCGCCTCCCGAGAAAAAGGCCTTTACATCCATCCAGGCACGATAGATCTTTCCGCTGGCTTTTGTCCCTTCTTCCACGTCCTGTCCAAGTCTTGCCACCTGATTAACCAATTCAGAATGAAATTGCCTGCTTTGATCTACCCGTTTCTGAAATACCGCTCCTAAGTCGGCATCTTCAATTCTTAATTGATCTACGGCTTTTTGATAGCCTTCTGCTCTGTCGTTATTGATTAAAACCAAATCGTTTAACGTTTCTGCTTGTTTTTCTAAATAGTCCATAATTGTTTTTTTAGTTTATGTTGATAAAGTAAATAGTTGTGTTTTAGCTTTTAGCGAATTTTTCAGATGGATGGATAACGTGTAAAAATAGACTCTGGGAAAATGAGCCAACATGATATGGAATGGAAACAAAGAGTATGCCTAACTTTTTCAATACCGAAATCGGCCGTGAGTTTTTCCCAGAGTAAACCTACTTTCCAAATCTACCTGTAATCGATGCCGCTGCTTGGGTTTCTGTCTATTTCTTCGCGGCCTTTACCACGATAATCCGCGATATCGTCTTCGCTCTCCAAAAAGTCACCTTCTTCGCCTTGCTTTTCTCCTTCCTGATGCACGCTTTTTTCGTTTATTTGTTCCGGATATTCGCTGTCGGAATCTCCTTGGCGATAGTCGCCGTGTTTTTCTGCCGGCCGGGGATCGTTAATCGGACTTTCATCATGCTGTTTATCTTCTTTTTTAGTTTTCTTTGAGTCCATAATTGATTTTTATTTAATACCCGATGCATTTCGGGTACATATATAAAACCATTTGGCGCTTTTCTTTGTTCTTGAGCGAAATCCCCATTAAGTTTTATTGTGTATAAATAACATACGTAGGACGACGGACGGTTGTGGTATTTTGGTAGGAAAGAACTAAGGAATATTGAAAAACGAATTACTTAACAAAAAACATTGCATAAATAAAATTCAAAACAATTTCTGACTGTGACGACTATTTCTATCAAAAAATCCACGCGTACGAAACCTTCACCAAAAAATCGTTTTGCGGAGCAGCTTTGAATAAATCGCTCACGTAATCCCTGAAACGGAACGCTCCGTCTTTTCCGTTTACCGTTCTTCCCTGCGACCATACTAGATACAACACCGAACCCGGTTTGTATTCCCACCGGTAAACCAGGTTGGAGCGGAATTGCAGGAAATGAAAATCGGGATTGTCGTAATTGTAGGTTTCCATAGGAGTAAACCGGTCGTTAAATTTCTCCGCTTTAGGATTTGTCACGGTTTTAAAATCGTAGTAATCGCCCGAAAACAGGTACGGAAGCGCGTACCATTGCAGCGACATATCGGGCGTTATGCCATAGTTCACCCGAACGGACATAGACGCAATATCCTGGTCGATAGACGACAGAATATACACAGGATTTTCTCCCGATACCGTGCGCACGTATTGCTGGCGATTGCTGGCCTTAACGTACTGAGGATAAAGCGAAAGCGAAAGCCGGTTATTGGGTTTGTAGGTAATATCCAATCCGTAGGAAATGGAACGCCGCGAATTTTCGAAACCGTGGGTGAAACTCATATCGTATTCCATGCTGAGTTTCTCACGGCTATCCGATTCAATGGAAAACCACGAGTTTACCACTCCCGATGTCCTGAGCGCCGGGCCGCCCCTCAGCATGGAGTTGGATACCCCCGGATGATCGAGATTCATGCCTCCGGCAATGTCGTAATAGTTGGTAAACTGAATGTATCCGAAGGCTTCGTTACCCCACCCCAGCGACGTTCCCGAAAAATCCCTCACGTTATACAGTGAACCGTTGAAACGATACTCGTTCACGATGCCTTTCGGGCGCCATTCGTTCCACGCTGCCCACACACCGTTCATAAACATATCGGCATTGGGTTTGAAACCGATATCATTAAACTCCAGTCCGGGCGAACTCCAGCTGCTGAAACCGAGCACATTGAAATGCCCCGAAGTTTTTCCTCCGCTGAGCGAACCTCCTAAACCGCTCAGTGATGTTCGTTCCGTATCGAGCTCCAGATGTCTGGCATCGGGACGCTGATAATACCTTGCCGATGATTTCTGCAACCGGATCATCGCCACTTCCGAACCTTGCAGGTGACTGAAAAACGCACGGGCGGTGATGAAATAGGATTTGTCTTTCCAGTATTTGGTCAGGTTTAATCCGCCGGTATATGCCGATCCGGAAAGGCTTTCGAATTGCTGCTCGTCTATCTTGCGGTTGGTGGCGGTAAAAATTCCTCCAACGATAAGATTTCCGCTATCCAAATCCTGCTCCAGCCTTCCTACAAAATAATTCGACATCGGTTCCACGGCGTATTTCGAACGTTCGCCGCTGCGGTCTATTTCGCTGAACATCTTTTGCGTCACCGCATTCAGCACGCCGATGGACGTTCCCCGGCGCGTCTTCCCCGATACCTTAACCGCACCCAGAATCTTCGTCCGCCCCGGTTCGCGCAAGTACTCGCCGTCTTTGGTATCGTAAGAAAGTTGCGGCTCCCTGCCCAAACGGCGCGAATAAAACAGTTTGTTGCGCTCGTTGTTGGTCAGATCGAACGGATAGTGGTAAATATTGCTTCCCTCCACAAAAAAGGGACGTTTTTCGTTGAAATAGGTTTCAAAATTGGAGAGATTCACTACCGACGGGTCGGCTTCCACCTGTCCGAAGTCGGGATTGATAGTAAAGTTCAGGGTAATATCGTTGGTAAGGCTTATTTTTCCGTCCACTCCCACCGATGCTTTCGTTTGGGTTCCCGTGGCGAAGGGATTTCCTTCTTCCTTTTCCGAAAGCGTGAGTTGCGAAAGGGCGAAAGGTACAATTTCGATGTCTTTTTTGGGAGAAATATTCCGGATGCCTTCCAGCGTTCCGAAATCGCCGATAAACTTGGCCGAAGCTTTATCGATGGGTTGCCAGAACGAACGCTCCTGGTGACGGTAAACGTGGCGCATCACTTCCAATCCCCAGCGGTATTCAGTTTTCTTCCCGAAACGAAGCTGCGAATACGGAATACGTATTTCGGCGTACCAGCCGTCGGGCTGAAGGGAAGTTTTCGCTTCCCAAATCGGGTCCCAGCTGTTGTCTTCGCCGTTTCCTTCGGTTTGCCTCCAGTCGGTTTTGCTGCCGGCAGCGGAAACCAGAAACGAGAAGGCAGTCATTTTATCTTCGTAGCTGTCTATGGCGATAGCCACCGCGTCGCCGTCGGCAACATCGCGCCGCGAAACACGGCGGACGATCTTGTCGGGTTCGGTATCGAGCGCTTTTATGGCAACGTATAAATTGTTGTCGTCATACACGATGGCAAACCGGGTTTGTTGCGAAGGCGCAGCTCCTGAATTGGGTTCGAATTGCACGAAATCGCCCGTCCAAACGGCATTCTGCCAGCAGTCGTCGGTCAGTTGCCCGTCTATATGGGGCGGCTGTTGCGTGCGGGAGGTAGTGTAGGTTCTTGTTTGGGAAAAAGCCAGTAACGAAAGCGAGAAAAACAATAGCGTGTAGTAGAATTTCGTCATAAAATTGCGTGTATATTCATAAGACGCAGCAAAGGTCGTTTTCGTTACAAATTTAGGGAAGTTTTTTGAAGTAAATGTTGATGGTTGAGATTTTTTTACGTTGTCTGGCTTCTTATTTAATCCACATTGAATTTGTTATTCTCTATAACTATTATACTCCTCATCCGTTACTGGCTCTGCCCATACGGTACTGCCTTTATGTTGTTGAGGAGTAACGGCGATATGCTCAAATTCAGAATCGGGTGCGGATCCGTGCCAGTGAACGATATAGGGGTATATCTCAACCACATCGCCCACATTCAGCAGTTGGATGGATTTCCCTCTTTCCTGATAATACCCTTTGCCTTTTGTGCAAATCAGTATCTGTCCGCCGGGATGTGAATGCCAATTATTTCTTACTCCGGGATCGAACAAAACATTGCCGACCGTAACATCAAATGTTTCCTTATCGGTAACCAGCATTTTTAGCCAGGCATTTCCGCTGAAATAACCGCTTGTGATTAAATCACCTTTTGGAAATATATCGCTATTCGATTCTACAACCTGATTATTATCTTTTTTAGATTTATTACTGCATCCTGCCGTTATGAATAAAATCATCGTTAAGCACAAAATTATCTCTCTCATTATCAGTTTATTTTAATTATTTTATTAATTGATTTTATTACAATGCAGCCAGCACATCATCTAATACTTGTTGCGCGGCTTTTGCTTCTTTTTTGCCGATCGCCGATTCTATTACAGAAACAAACTGCTGCAATTGTTCCGGCGTTATTCCCACGTTCAGGCATATATTCATATGCGACCGAAGCATAGGCTCTGCTTTGCCGATGCTGCTGATCACGGAAATAGTGACCAATTCTCTTTCGGCATAGGTTAATATATCGCGTTCGAAAATATCGGCAAACAAATGTTCTTTCAGAAATATTTCTATTTCGGGAGCGAATGCCGAATAACCGGTTCTCGGTCCGTCCTGAGGCACTCCGATTAATTCTCCCAGGATATCTTTGCCCCGTTCGTACTTGCTTCGTTCATCTTCGATGGGAGATGCTTCCGCTCCTGATACATCATTAATACCTTGTGCTTTACGTTCGTTCAAGACTTCCATAAACGTTTGCAAACCGCGGATGCTTCGGGGAAAACCGCAATACGCATAAAGATGAACGAGGGATTCTTTTATTTGGTTGATAGTAAGTCCGGCATCCAGTCCTTTATTTAACGAAGGCTTCAGCGCTTCCAAATCGCCCGCGGCAGTGATGGCGGCAATGGAAATGAGGCTTTGTTGCTTTTCAGTTAAAAACTTCACATCGTTTTGAGCATTCATTTGAAAAGAGGTTAAGCCGAAGATTATGGCTATACCTATCCATTTTATTGCAGGTATTTCTTTTTGCATTGTGTGAATCTTTAGTTTACTGTTGCGTTTGAGATGAAATCACCCGCGTAAATGAAAGAGCACCCAACTTCCAGATTCCATCCTGTTTAATATATACTTCCGTAACAATAAAGGGATTGGTGACTTCGTTTCCGCCCACAACGGCCAACAAATCTATCCTGTTTAAAAGAATAGCCGTATTATCGATGATGTTTACAGACACGTTGTGAATATCCGCTTGTTTGTACCAAATGCCGCCGCTTTTGATGATTTCGAGTTCCCTTTCTGTGTTCCAGCTTCCGCCCATATGCACGAACTCGGCTTTCTCGTGAAAGAGCTTCGACAATTCATCCACGTTTTTATCTGCCATCCATTGCCATTTGTCTTTGGAGAGTTGAATAATCTCCTGTTCAGCAGTACTGTTTTGCGCAAATGATAACTGCAAACTGAAAATGATTAAAAATAATCCGATAATTGTTGTTCTCATATATTCTGTATTTCTTTGGTTTATAAATATTTATTGAAAAACGCGCTGAGTTTATCCATTGCCTGATTTACATATTCAGGAACATAGTAAGTTTGAATATGCGTAGCTCCCGGAATCAAAAATAATTCCTTCTCATTTGTTCCCGTGGCCAGTTTGAACGCGCTGTCGGTCATATAATAGGTGTCGGCTTTACTTCCCGCCATCATCAATAAAGGCTGATTGATCAAATCCATATTGGTGGCGGCATCAAACGCCATCAAATCGAGAAGGCTGCTCATAGTGTAACGGAACGTTGAATTGGGATGCGCGTGGGTTCTGTGGTAATAGTAATGACCTTCGCGATACAAATCGAATGGCATTTTGTCGGCCATTTCATCGGTTATTTCCGTATCGGAAGCGTAGAGCACTTTTCCACCGGCGGCTTCCTGGACGCGTGCATCGGTAGCTTGTTTCAAACGCTCCTGAATAGTGGACAATCCCGAATCCATAAATCCATTGCGTCTTACAAGGCCGGAATTAAACATGCTTAGTGTAGCCACCGCTCTGAAACGTTTATCGGTTTGCGCTGCTTTCAGTGAATAACCGCCGCCACCGCAAATTCCCAGTAATCCAAGATGTTCGGCATTTACGCCTGCATACTGAGTGATGAAATCTGCCATCCCGCGGATATCTTCGATACGAAAAGCCGGCTTGTCCATATTTCGCGGCTCACCGCCACTGGCTCCCTGATACGATGCATCGGCAGCAATGGCGATATAACCCGATTCCGCTAACCGTTGCGCGTACAACCCGGCAACCTGTTCCTTTACGCCGCCGTTGGGATGGGCTACTACTACGGCGGGATATTTTTTAGAGGCGTCGTAGTTGGCCGGAGTATATACGTTGGCGGAAATATCGATACCGTTCAGTTTGTAGGAAACCGGATGGATATTTACTTTGCCTTGTACATTTTCTGTAATGGCCCCTTCGTAAACCAATCCGAAAGGGTTCGCGGGTTTGGTTTGTGCCAATGCAACGATGCTTGCGGAAATAAACATAGCTGTCAATAAATACTTTTTAATTCTTTTTTTCATCGTGTTGAGTTCTTTGTTTTAGTTGTCCAATCCTTTTTCCTTTAACCAATCCGAAAGTAAATCGGCAATTTCCACATTGTTTAAATCGGAAAACGGAAAATGGGTATTGCCTTTTATTCCGATTTCGGGCAGATGAATGAGTGTTACATCGCCGCCATACTTATTAACGGCGTCTCTCCATAACTTTGCCATTTCGAGCCGTGCGCGCCAGCCATCGGCGCCGGGATTATCGGACGGTTGCGCGGGAATAAAATCGCCGTAGTAAATGACGATGGGTATTTTGGTGAGTTTCATAAACTCGTCCATCGGTATGCCGTTCGCCGATAGTGGTCCGGATGAACTCTGAATTGGGTCGGGTACCTCACCTTCAGGAAACACAAAACCGCTGCCCGGCTCATACGAAGCAATGGCCTTAACGTTTTCATTGTTAATGGCAGTGAGCCAGCCGAAACCGCCCGAATGCGAATGGGTAACCAGTATCGCATCGCCTGTTTTATTGAAAAGTTCGGAAATGGCAGAAGTGATGACTTCCGTATCGAAAGCGCCTATATTGGGCGTCATTTGCCGAAAATACTGGTTGAGCGTTTCTTCACTTTTGTCGAACTGCACACCTCCAAAATAATCGGGCCAAATACCCAGTCGGAATGTACCGAACCATCCCTGCTCGTCCGTAACCGGTATAATGGTTGACTCTACCGTACTGCGACCGGCATTTCCCCTGCGGGGTTGATTGATAAGATATACGCCGAATCTGCGCCGGAGAAATATATTTTGGAAGCCTTCCCTGCCGTCGGGAGTGGTTTCCCACGTTTTAGAGAATTGCCCAATACCGTGCCAGAACACCAAAGGCAGTTTTCGCGCTTTATCGGGAATCTGATAAAAGATATACGCGTGGTCGCCGTGAAAAGTTTGTCCTTCGGGTGTTCTTGTATAAGGATTGAATTCGCCCGGCGAAGTAATTACACTACCGCCAATGGCAAAACTGCCTTGTTCTTTCAAAATAATCAGCCCGTCGTTTTCACTGCTATCGTTAGTTGACTCGCATCCGGCTACCAAAATTACAATGAGAACACAAATTGTTTGCGCGCACTTCTTAAAATAGTTGATCATCATATTTTAGTGTTTAATTGATTTCTCAGATTTTCTCCTGAACGGCTGCCATTTAAGATAAGTACCCGAGCGCCAGAGCCATTCCAGCGGGCCGTAGAGAAAATACTTCATCCAGTATTTACTGAAAATCGCCTGCAAAATGTAAATAACCACGCCGAGTATGAAGAGCTCCGTAGGCCTCCACGTACCGAATATCGAACCAAAACCCCAGGCAGAGAATAGAATCGCACCAATCACTCCCTGCATTTCGTAATTGGTTAATCCCATGCGGCCGTAAGGAGTTATGGATTCCAGGTATTTTCTAACGCTTTTTACCTGAAACAGAGTTATAAAACCCATTGCCAATGCACCGGACAACAGCACTAAATTGATGTCGTTCAATGTTGCCGTTACGAGCGCTATAGGAGGGATATTACCGCCTTGGCGCATCAACATAAAGAGATTTATCGGCTCCTTCGATAATAAACCTATGATAAAATTAACCAAGAGCGTTGAAAATAAAAACACAAAAAACAGAACAACATTTCTTTTTTGTTTAATGTGCACTTCTTCGAAAAAACGTACACGTCCCACAATTAGCCCCAGGATGAAGAGCGCCATGGTAACATATCCGCGTCCGCTTACTCCGAACTGATAATTTATCGTTCCCATAGTTCCGGTTGTTTGGTTTCGAACCACGCTTTCAAAAAACGTGGGCGGCTCCCACTGCCGGTTTTGTTGTTGTGGCTGTTGTTGCGGAGCGGGTTGCACTACTTCGGTGGCAGGCTCGTTGGAGATTCTGTCAACACCCACAACAAAAATGCGCGGAATTCCCAGTAGCAAAAGCAACGCGATTATCATTAACACTTTGTTTTTTAACGGATAAAGAAAAACAAGAATTACTCCAAACAAAGCGTAAACCGACAATATGTCCACATGCGTGAAGGAAGCGCCAATTCTGCCAATCACAAAAAGCAACACCAATCTCCATAAAAAACGGCCTCTAAAATCGATGCCTTTTTTCGCCGCTCTGTCCATTTGAATGAAAAAACTCATACCAAACAAAAAGGCGAAAATGTTGATAAAGCGTCCCATTATCACATTTTGAAATAGCCATTGCACAGCGCCGTCCAATGCCGGAAAGTTTGGCTCTCCCGGCCTCACGCCGGCAAAAATGCCGAATCGCTGCAACATGTGCGTGATGATTACGCCAAATAAGGCAAATCCGCGCAAAGCGTCTATAACGTCTATGCGTTTTGAAGGGGTAGCAATAGGTTTGTTTTGTTCCATATTAAACTTTTTATATTATTGGTTGAAATGATCTATCTGTGAACAGCCACAAAAATAGGAAGTATAAATCAAAAACTCCTTATACAAATTACCTATTACTTACCAAAATTACTTTTTCTAAAAAAACTTCGATGCAAGAACGATATAATTGGCTAAATTTGTGCAGTTAATTTCAAAAAACAATGGATAAAATTATATGTTTTAACAGTATAAGAGAGTATAACGAGTTCAATAATAATGAAACGCTGCATCCGTTAGTGGGCGTAGTTCATCTCGACAAAGCGGATCCAAGAAAACTCAGCCGGTTGCAATATTCTTTTTATACGATTTTCCTGAAGAAAGTAAAGTGCGGCGATTTGCGCTATGGCTTGAGCAATTACGATTACGAAGAAGGAACGCTGATATTTCTTGCGCCGGGTCAGATTATCGGTCAAAACGGAGAGGAGTATTATCAACCGCAAGGTATTGCTTTGGTTTTTCATCCTGATTTCATTTCGGGCACCTCGCTGGGAAATAATATTCACGACTATCATTTTTTCTCCTATGCCGTAAACGAAGCTTTACATTTATCCGAGCACGAAAGAAATATAATTTTGGATTGCTTTACGAAGATTGAATATGAGTTACGCCACGCTATCGACAAACACAGCAAGCAATTAGTGGTATCAAACATAGAGCTTTTCCTGAATTATTGCACCCGTTTTTACGATCGTCAGTTCATCACGAGAGACGTTAGCAACAGAGGGATTTTGGAACGATTCGAAGGCAAGTTAAATCAATATTTAGTATCGGACAAACCGCAAAAAACGGGTCTTCCAACCGTAGCCTGGTGTGCCGAAAATCTCAATTTATCGGCCAATTACTTTGGCGATCTCATCAAAAAAGAAACGGGCATTTCGGCTCAGGAGTACATTCAGGCCAAAGTAATAGATGTTGCGAAAAACAGGCTCTTTGATGCCGATAAATCCATCAGTGAAGTAGCTTACGAATTGGGTTTTAAATATCCGCAACACTTTACCCGGTTGTTTAAACAACGGACGGGAATAACGCCGAATGAGTTTAGGGAAGTGAATTAATATATAGTTCTAACTCTTCTCTACTAATTGTTTCCTAAACAACGCATGCAGCAAAAACTAATAAACTACTTTTCGAGAATTACTCCGCTTTCCGCCGAGGAAGCAGAAGTCATAGCTTCGGGTATGACCGTAAAAACATACCGCAAAGGCGATATCGTGCTGCGGGAAGGGCAATACAGCAACGATACGTATTTTGTTTTGGAAGGCTGCATCAGGCAATATAAAATAATAGACGGAAATGAAATCACCACCAATTTCTTTACCGAAGAGCAATGGATTATCTCTTTCGATACCGTCGAAAACAAATCTCCGTCGAAATACTATCTGGTTTGTGTGGAAGACACATCGGTTGTGGTGGGAAACGAGCAAAAATCGCAGGAAATATTTAAACACTTTCCAAACCTAGAGAAAATATCGCTCAAGATAATGGAAACTGTTTTTATGGAATACCAAAGTTTTATGACTAACTACATTACCGACAAACCCGAACAACGATACCTGAAACTACTGCAATCGCGCCCCGATATCTTTCAGCGAGTGCCGCAATACGACATTGCCAGCTACATTGGCGTAAAACCCGAATCGTTAAGCCGGATTAGAAAAAAATTAGTGAAGAAGAACTAACTTCAACCACTCAGTATCCCAGCATCGCGCTTGTTTTTGATTGTTTTTTCCACTTAATGGCATCGATGGTAATGTAGGCGGTGGCTGCGATCTCGAAAGCGGAAAACAGCGCGTAATAGGGAGTCGGTTTACCCACGAAAAGCGTAGAAGCCTGCACCAGCGTCATTATTGTCCCCGAAGCAATTTGTATCCACTGCAATGTTCTCTCATTCCTGATAATTTGCGGCAAAAAAACATTCGCCAAAGGAATTTGCATCAACAAGGCAGCCAACGTTAAAAATTGCGGAGTTATTTTGGTTCCGTCCACCATACCTGCCAGGTATTGCGACAGCATATTGGTGTCCATAAGCCCGGCCAAATCGGCATACAGGTAGTTGAGCGAAGCAAATACCCACAATCCCGAATAAATGTTTCGTCGGTTCCGGCTGTAAAAATCATCAGAAAGGGCAAGGTTGGTTTTGTTTGTTTTTTTCATTGCTCTGTTTTTTTACATTAAAAAATCGTACAACAAAAGTATCGCGCCGGTAGAACAGTTTCATTGACTTTGGTTAAGAAACAAAACGGATTTGCGTTAATCGTACCAGATAAATAAGTACTAATCAAAATTACTTTATGTTATTTTGATTTGCAAAATTTTTATGTACAGGCACCAATGGCACCAATTGGCACGAATAAATCAGCAAAGCTGATTTTAAATTCGTGTCCCGATAGCTATCGGAATCGTGATATTCGTGGCAAAATAACTATAACTAATTTGTGTTCCATACTTGCGTATCATTTGTGCATCATTATAGATTCAGCATCGCTCCAGGAGTGAATTTGTTGTTCATACTCAAAACCCCACACGGCAGAACCGTATGGGGTTGGTGATGTGAAAAGGTTAGAGCAGATCAATGATCGTGTCCGCCGCCGTGTTCCAGAATATCGTGCAGCGCTTCGAGCGAGTGCGTATAATCAACATACGCTTCCACGTAAGCGCGGCCTTGTTCGGCGGAATTGTCTTTTACCTTGCCGAGTGTTTCCACTTTGTGGTATTTTTCCTTGATCACGCTTGCGATGTGGCCATTCAATTGCGTAAGCAAATTATCGATATCGTGGTTTTCAATGGCTTTATCGCTCAGCACCACTATTTGTTTGGTGGTTCCGGCTGGTTTTAACCCGGTGTAGGGCGCGCCTTCCGTTTCTCGATGCAACCTTACCAATGTTTCCAGAAAATGTTTTTCCACGATGGAATAAATCTCCTTGTCGCCCTTTTTCAGGTTGTAAGTTTTGTTGAACAAATCGCCGATTTCTTTTTCCTGTTCTGCGGTAATCCATTTATACACCAAATTCACGTTGTTTGTTTCAAGCGCTTTAACGGCATCTTTAATAACGGGGCCATCGTACGAATCGCAATGCGCAAACGCGGGCGCCGAGACAAGAAACAACATCGCGGTTACAAATAATACCGAGAAAAAACGCTTAACTGTTTTGAAGTTCATTTCTTTTGTTTTCATTTTAATTTATTGTTTAAAGAGTTAGTAATAAAAATTTGATGAAACAAAAGTACGACTCTGAATTCCTGTGCGCGACCTACTTTGTAATGTAGCACCTGTTTACATCAAAAAAGAAGTACCACTTATGAAAAGTACTTCTTTAATCAATTATGAAACAGCATCTTACACCACATTAAAAAAACACCATAAATACCGATTGCCGGATAAGAGAAAACAGGTAAAAAAGTAAATATCTAATCCTGATCTTTCAGAATTAACCGCAACGAATTATTTCGGGTAACATAATTCCACGCCCAGTTGATAAAAACAATGAGTTTATTTCGCACGCTCAGAATAAGCATCAGGTGAAGGAACATCCAGATAAGCCACGCGAAACCTCCTTTGAACCGGGCAAACGGTAGATCCACCACCGCTTTGTTCCTGCCGACGGTTGCCATTGCTCCCAGGTTGCGGTATTCGTAAGGATGCAGGTTTTCTTCTCCCGAATCGATTTTCTGCAGGTTTTTCGCCAGGTTTTTGCCGTGCCCGATAGCCACGTTTGCTACCTGCGGATGTCCGTGCGGATACTTCTCGGTTTCCATATACGCCACGTCGCCAATGGCAAAAACATCGATTAACCCCTCTACCCGATTCATTCTGTCTGTTTTTATCCTTCCGCCGCGCACAATCGATTCCTTCGGAATTCCGCCGATGGTGTTGGCCGTAACTCCTGCCGACCAAATCACGCTTTTGGAGCGAATGGTCTCGCCGTTGTTCAGGGTAATCTGCTCTCCGTCGTAATTGCTGACAATCACGTTGGTTTTCACGATTACGCCCATCGAACGCAGGTATTTTTCGGAATAATTTTGCGAAAAACGGCTCATCGACGGCAAGGTATTCGGGCCGCCTTCCAGCAAATACACATTGACTTTAGAGGAATCGATATTGGGATAGTCTTTGGGAAGCACTTCGCGTTTCATCTCCACAAATGCGCCTGCCATTTCCACGCCTGTGGCGCCCGCTCCCACGATAACGATGTTGTAGAGGCTTTCTTTATCGCTCTCGTATAGCAGTTTCTCGAAATTCATCAGAATAAAATTCCTTACGTTTATCGCCTGATAGGTGGATTTCAACCCCAGCGAATTGTCTTCCACCTGTTGGTTGCCGTAAAAATTGGTTCGTGTTCCGGTGGCGATAACCAAATAATCGTATGAAAACGTACCGATGGAGGTATCGATGGTTTTTTCGGCGGCATTCACCGCATCCACCCGCGCCAAACGCACACGGACATCTTTCCGGTTCTGAAAAATCCGGCGAATGGGGAACGAAACGGTGGAAGGTTCTATCTGCGAAGCAGCCACCTGATAAAACAGCGGGGGGAACTGGTGGTGGTTTATTTTATCGATAATGAGAATATCGAACCGATTTCGTTTTAAATTCCGCACAAACTGCAATCCTCCGAATCCGCACCCTATGACTATTATTTTTTTCATTGTTTTTTAGTGAACAAGTGAACACTGTACAAACAATATAACATCCTGACGATTATAAAGTTTTAGACTGGGAGTGTTGGATTTTCATGCATCGTTAAATAATTCCTGTTGTAATGTCGTTTAGTTAAGCGCACATCGTGCGCCATATCACTAACTCCATGCGACTTGTCGCTTGGAGTGAAGAAAGT
>CAKTUP010000041.1 GCA_934621705.1 uncultured Petrimonas sp. | reverse complement strand
ATTCAATACTTTTTCCTCCGGCTTGAGAGCCAAGGCGTCTTCTTGCGGCTCGAGAATGTCGTTATTTGTGCAACCTGCTATCATCAAAGCAATAGCTGCCAAGAAAAAAAATCTTAATTTCATAATTAAATAGTTTTGCAGTTTTATTTACAATTCATCACCGGTCAAATCACTTACCGCTAGAATATTTTGTCCGAGTTCAATATCGATAACCTCAATATCGGGAGCAATATACGTTCCCGATACATTTTGTACAGACAGATGGTTATCTGTCCGTATAATTTGTAAATTGTTTTTTTCTCTCATAATGATAATTTTTAAAGGATTTGTAAAATAATTTTCTTTAATGTCAAACAAATTTTTTGTTCTGTAATTTTTATGTCGGTAAAAGTACGGCTGAAGTCAAGGTGAACGTTAGGACTATATGAACATTTTTTTGTATTATCGGATTATTTTTAGTGTTAAATTATAACTGTGTAAGCATTACCCACTCATAACACATTAATTTTAAGTTATTTACCTGGAAAATAATTTTCCTCATATCGAAGGAAAATATAGATGTTTTTAAATCAAAACTTTAGACGCCAACTTAACTAACTGATAATTAAAACGAACAGCTATTTTTCTACTCTTGTTTATTTCTAACTGCACGTTTATATTTTACTAATACAGAAGTGGGTATTATTTTCTTTTTTCTTTTCTTAAGATATGGAACCATTTTTTTAAAGGAATACTTATATTTGCATTCATTAAATCATCAAATAACATCGATTGATGCAATTTATCAACGAATTCCTCAATACGTTGCACAGCTATATCGGCGGAAACAACTGGTTTGTGTTTCTGTTGCTGGGAACGGGATTTTTCTTCACCATTTACCTGAAGTTCCCGCAAATCAGGTATTTTAAACACGCTATCAGGATTGTAAAAGGAAAATACGATAAAAAAACCGATAAGGGCGACACATCGCATTTTCAGGCGTTGGCAACGGCGCTTTCGGGAACGGTGGGAACCGGAAACATTGCGGGTGTGGCACTGGCGGTACATTTGGGTGGCCCAGCTGCTCTGTTCTGGATGCTAATGACAGCCTTTCTGGGAATGTGTACGAAATTCGTTGAAGTAACTTTGTCGCACAAATACCGCGATTTCGACGAGAAAGGAATGGTTGGCGGCGGGCCGATGTATTATATGAAAAAACGCCTGAACATAAAGCTAAAAAGCGGAAAACTCATCAAAACCGGTTATTGGATTGGCGGATTTTTCGCCGCAGCCACTATTTTATCGTCTTTCGGCACGGGAAGCCTGCCGCAGATCAACAGCATTTCCAATTCCATGTTTGTTACGTTCCGCGTTCAACATTACATAACCGGCGCCATAATGGCCGTTTTGCTGGCACTGATTATCATTGGCGGCATTAAACGGATTGCCAAAGTGACCGAAAAGTTAGTCCCCTTTATGGCAATTATCTATTTTTTGGGAGCTATGTCGGTCATTTTGTTCAATTACCAGAATATTATTCCGTCTTTTGTTTCGATGTTTCGTGATGTGTTTACCGGAACGGCGGCTATTGGCGGATTTCTAGGTGCGGGATTTTCGTTCGCGTTCAACAATGGTGTTAATCGTGGGCTTTTCTCCAACGAAGCCGGCCAAGGTTCGGCGCCGATCGCGCACGCGGCAGCCAAAGCGCACGAACCCGTTTCCGAAGGAATGGTGGCTATTCTGGAGCCGTTTATAGATACGGTAATTATCTGTATGTTAACGGGATTGGTGTTGCTTTCCTCCGGAGTTTGGAATGAAAAGCTGCCCAATCAGTTTCAGAAAACCGATGTCGAAGTGCTGGCTGCAACATACAGCGAATCGGAAGCCGATGATGTGCTGAAACTGGAAAACCACCTGAGTGGAAAAGGAAAACTGGGTGTATTTTCGGGTTCACTTGCCGTTACTGACGGAAAAATCAACGATGATGTATCGATAATCCACGCCCGATCGCTGGCCGAAGACATTATCGTTTTAAAAGACGGACAACCTTTTTCGGGAGAACTTGCCATTGCCAACGGCAAACTACAAAACTCCGACAACAGCCTGGTAATTACCGGAAATTCACTCATTCACAGCGCTCCGCTTACCACGGCTGCCTTCACGAAAAGCTTCTTTGGCGATTTCGGGAAATACATTGTGGCTATCGGGTTGCTGCTGTTTGCTTTTTCCACAGCCATAGCGTGGTCGTATTACGGAGACCGAGCCGTAACCTATTTATTGGGATCGAATTATGTGATGATTTACCGGATTATTTTTGTAGTGGCTTTCTTTTTCGCGTCGTTTACCGATACAACCATTATCTGGAACCTGTCACTGCTTACCGTTGCTTTTATGGCCATTCCGAATTTATTTGGGATTCTGATGCTTCATCGCGAAATGAAATCTACCATAAAAGAGTACTGGCAAGGATTTCGGAAAGAATTTCCCGATGAGAAAACGCCGCAAAATTAGAAATTGGAAGTTAAAAATCAGAAATTAGAAGAAACTAAAATGAAAAAAACAGTCCTGTTTACATTCCTCGTTTTTTATCTGTTCGTTGCTTGCGCGCAAACAAAGCAGATTACCCGATTGGGAATGGTGCATCCAACCACCGGAAACCTGCGGAATGCCCTCAATTTGATCGAAAAAAATTATATCTTGGCAGACAGCATTCACATTGTGGGGATTTTTCACGAAAGCCAACAATCGCTGATTGAGAGTTCGCAAAAAATGATGGATAGTGATGGACTTTCTAATGTTGAATTGATGGTGATTAAAGGCACTGTTTCCATCGACAGCCTTTTTATGGAAAACGCTTGTTCTCAGCAGTTTTCCGATGTTTTCAATAAAACCGACGCCATTATTCTTTTCGGCGGAGCCGATATTCCTCCGTCGGTTTACGGTGAAGAAACTTTTTTGACTACTGAATTGATTTCGGGCGGGAAAAACTGGGAGTTATCGTTTTTGTTTCATCTTATCGGAGGTTCGCAAAACCCCGATTATAAACCGTTGCTGGAAAAGAAACCCGATTTTCCCGTTCTCGGCATCTGCCTCGGAATGCAGGAAATGAACGTGGCGAGCGGCGGTTCGTTGCATCAGGATATTCCGTATCAGGTTTACAGGAAAACAACGTTCGAAAGCCTTCAACAACTGGGTTCGGAAAACATTCACAAAAACTATTGGGACCGAATGGACAACGAAAATGAGTACTCTTTTATCCATTTTCACCCGATTATTATTTCCGAAGGAAGTTTTTTGAAGTTCAACGGTGTTTCTAAAAATCCCGTTGTGGCGAGTGTTCACCACCAAGCGCCGAAGAAAATTGGCAAAGGATTCAATGTTGCCGCCACGTCGATGGACGGAAAAGTAGTGGAGGCCTTGCAGCACACCAGCTACAAAAACGTGTACGGCATTCAGTTTCATACCGATTTTTCAGCGTTGTACGACGATGGAAGAACATTTAAAGTGTCTCCTACCCAAACCGTTGAGTTAAGTAAAGATACAAAATTGTTTCACAAACTTTTCTGGGAGGATTTTAGCAGAAGATTGCCGTAGAGATAAGCGGGAGTGAATTCCTGAAAGCCTTATGCTTTCACAACCATTCCCCTCAATAACTTCTAAAACAAACCCAATTTGCTCATTTTTCCCTACCTTTGCATTTATTTTTTTACTAAAAACGACAATTTTTTCCCAAATGACTCCACAACAAATTGCCTATTACAACAATCTCCCTCCAAAAAACCAATTAGTGTTAAAAGCCGCCGCCTTTCTGGGCACGTTTTCACACCCCCGCGAAATAGCTAACCTGTTCAGTCAGTTGAGCCAGAAATTCACCGGAGAATGTTTGGAAGAGGCAATCAAACAGGGAATTATACGCCATCCGGAGAAAGAGTATTACTACGGAAGTTCTTCGTATGAAACCAATCCTTTGTTCATGATTTTTGTAGCGCCCCAGCTCGCGGAATTTGCCTCGCAATATGATTTCCTGACACGCTGGAACAGTTACTCTTTCTATACTTCCACGCGTAGTTTGCAATTACTGGGGCGAATGTTGTACTGCCTGTTTCACAACGAAAAAGAGTTTGAGAAACTGCAAAAAGAGTTTCTGGGACTGCCTCAAAAAAACTATCTTACGGAGATAAGCGACCTGTTGGAGAACCCCGCTTACCGGAGCAAACTGGGCAAATTAGACTCCCGGTTTCTCAGCGATTTGTTTTTTGCCCGAAAGAATATCGTTATCAGCGAACTACGTTCTTTGAGAGAACTTCACCGACTGTGGACTGAAATTTCTCCCTACGTATCGCCCGACACTCACCGGTTTCTCACAACCGATTACGACACCGATTTTCACGCCGGAAAACTTTCCCTTACCGATAATGCGGATATACAAAGCTTTTACGCTCAATACGGCCCCGCCATAAAAAACCTCATCGCGGGCAACATACAAACCTCCATTTCCTTTTTCAACAAAGCCATCAAACGCGAACGCGACATCCGCCGAGGCGTGCAAATTCCGCCCAATGTATGCTACGCCATCTACTATTTTGCCTCCATACTTCGGCTCGAATCGGAAGAATCGGCCATCCAGTGCAAAAAAATCCTGACAGGCATCAACAAAAAAAGCTATTCCTCCTTCGACAGTTATTTCCAGGCAATACTCTACAACGCCTTAAATGAAAGAGACAACAAGGACATTGCCTTAGGGAACATCTTCCTGTATCTTCGCGACGGATATTCCGACATAACATCGCTTACGCTGATAATCACCCTGTTTCTGGCCGATGCCAAACCCGATAAATCGTTGCTCGCCAAGATGCTGAAAACAGTTGAAAAAGCCTACGAAGCGGAATATTACGCGCTTGCCCATGAAGCGGCTTACGCCCTGAAAACGTGGTTTGATGTACCCGAAACGAATGATTTGTTCGCCAAAACAGAAGCAAAATTAGATTACCAGCCCGTAATTTCGCACATTGCCCGTCACGAAGCGTGGGAAAAATCACTCAACCTGCTTTTGGGACTCGGCGCTGCCAGGCAGCGCAAATCGACAAAAGACAAAGAGGCGTCTTCGCGCGTAATTTACCTCATCAGCCCCACAAAAGGCGAAATACAGCCCGTATTGCAAAGCCGCACCGCAAAAGGAACATGGACGGCCGGACGCAACATCGCCCTGAAAACCTTTTTTGAAGGAAAAACCCCCGGAATGACCGAGCAAGACCTGCGCGTATCCAAAACCATCAGTCAGGAAAGCGGCTATTATTACGGAAATTCATCGTATTCTTTTTCCGAACGAGCCATAGTGGAACTCGCCGGACATCCACTCCTGTTTTTGATGGGCGGAAAAGAAATACCCATAGAACTGATTGCGACGCAACCCGAAATAAAAGTAACCAAAACATCCAAAGGATACGCCTTGCAATCGGACGTGAATGAGAGCAAAAAAGATATTTTCCTGATAAAGGAAACCAACACGCGCTACAAAGTGTATGAGCTGACGCCGATGCAGAAAGAACTCATCGGCATTCTCTCGCGACAAATCATTGTTATTCCCGAGCAGGGACGAAAAAAATTGAGCGAAGCCCTGGGCGGAATCAGCAAATTCGCCACCGTTCATTCCGATTTGTTTACGGACGAACAAGAAAACACAACCATCAAAAAAATCAAATCAGACAGCCGCATCCGCGTGCAACTTCTGCCGTTTGGCGATGGATTGAAGGCCGAACTTTTCAGCAAACCTTTCGGCGCGCATCCGCCATACTGCAAACCAGGGGTGGGCGGCAAAACACTCATTGCCAATGAAAAAGGTGCTCAATTCCGCACCGAACGCGACCTGAAAACCGAAAAAACATTCGCTGACACGCTTTTCAACGAAATTCAGGCGTTGGAGAATGTGGATACCGCTAACGACCTCATTGCCTTCGACAATCCGCTCGATTCGCTAAACCTCCTTGATGTGGTAGCTGCCCACAAAGACATCTGCGTGGTGGAATGGCCCGAAGGCGAACGGTTTAAACTGCGCGGCAAAGCAGACATAAACCAACTGAACCTCAACATTAAAAGTAAAACCAACTGGTTCGAACTTTCGGGCACGTTGAACATTGACGAAAAAAACGTCCTCAGCCTCCAGCAACTGCTTGTGCTGGCAAACAAAGGGCACGGACGGTTTATCGAACTGAAAGACGGCGAGTTCATCGCCCTGAGCAACGAGTTGAAAAAACGCCTCGATGAACTTTATAGGTTTGCCGAATTGGAAAAAGACACACTAAAAATCAACAAATTCGCGACGCTGGCCATAGTCGATTTTCTGGATGATGCCGAAAACCTGAAAGCCGACAAAGCATGGAAAGAGTTTCGGCGGCGGATTCAAACGTCGGACATCTCGCCCGTAAAAATTCCGTCAACCCTGCAAGCCGAATTGCGCCCCTATCAGGAAGAGGGATTCCGCTGGATGGCACGTTTGGCGGAATGGGAAGGCGGCGCCTGCCTCGCAGACGATATGGGCCTGGGAAAAACCATGCAGGCAATCGCCATGCTGCTTCACCGCCGCGCGTTGGGAGCCGCCCTTGTGGTGTGCCCTGTATCGGTGTTGGGCAACTGGATAAGCGAACTCATGCGTTTCGCGCCCACACTTAATATCAAAACACTTACCAACGGCAACCGTGCCGAAACGATGCGCCGGATCGAAGCGGGCGACGTGCTCATCAGCTCCTACGGTTTGCTGCAATCGGAAGAAACGCTGTTTGCCCAAACGCCTTTCGCCACCGTGGTGCTGGACGAAGCGCACGTGATAAAAAACTTTGCAACCAAAACATCCAAAGCCATTATGCGGCTGCAAGCCCCGTTTCGGGTGGCGCTAACCGGAACGCCCCTGCAAAACCATTTGGGCGAACTGTGGAACTTGTTCAATTTCATCAATCCCGGTTTGCTGGGAGGAATGCACCACTTCAACAATACTTTTGTAAAGCCCGACGATGAGTTGACGCGCAAATACCTCAAAAAACTGATTACGCCCTTTATTTTGCGGCGTACCAAATCGGCTGTGCTGGACGAATTACCGCCGAAAACCGAAATTCTGAAAAAAGTACAACTTTCGCCCGAAGAAACGGTTTTCTACGAAGCCCTTCGCCGTCAGGCGCTTCTCAATCTGGAAGCCAATGAAGGCACCCCTGGCGCGAAACATTTGCAGGCGTTGGCCGAAATCACCAAATTGCGGCAGGCAAGTTGCCATCCGGCATTGGTGAATGCGGAGCTTAACCTCGTTTCATCCAAACTGAATACTTTTTTAGATATTGTGGGCGAACTTATCGAAAATAACCACCGTGCATTGGTATTCAGTCAGTTTGTATCGCATTTGGGCATCATCCGCCGCGCGTTGGACGAACGCGGCATCGCGTACCAATACCTCGACGGCTCCACACCCATTGCCGAACGCGAGCGCAATGTGAAAAAATTTCAAAACGGCGAAGGCGATTTGTTCCTTATCAGCCTAAAAGCGGGCGGATTGGGCTTGAACCTGACTGCAGCCGATTTCGTGATTCACATGGACCCCTGGTGGAATCCGGCCGTGGAAGATCAGGCCTCGGATCGCACGCACCGCATCGGACAAACCCGCCCGGTAACCATTTACCGGTTAATTGCCGAAAACACCATCGAGGAAAAAATCATCGATTTGCACCGCACTAAGCGCGACTTGGCCGATTCGCTGCTGGAAGGAAGCGACCGTTCCGCGCGCCTGTCGCTGGATGAATTGGTGGCGTTGATTAAGGAGCAGTAACTGAATATTGTCGGGCGATTGAGCATTTGAATTATTGGGAGAAAGTTGTTTTTAAGACAACCGTTTGAATTTCGAAACAAAAAAGAGACGGCATATCTACCCCAAGGCGTTCGGTTACTTCAAGACAACCAATGAAAGGGCACCAACGCCCAATGCTCAGCACAAAGAACAATATTTTAGTTAAATAATTTTATTTCACTGTATTTTGTGCATATATTTGTTTCGAAAAATGTGAGATCATGAACTCCTTTTCCAATTTACAAAACTTCAATAACTTGTTTAACGAATACAACGAGCGTTTTATCCGTTTTGCAATAGGCTATGTGAAAGAAAAACAGATAGCCGAAGATTTTGTATCGGAAGCATTCACTGCTTTTTGGGAAAACAGGGGACAACTTTTGCCGAACACTAAACCGCAAGCCTATATCCTCACTGCTATCAAAAACAAATGTCTCAACCACTTACAACATATACAAGTACGTCAACGTGCCGAAAAATAAATGAACGATCATGCGGAATGGGTTCTATCAACCAGAATCAACACGTTGCAAGCGTGTGATCCCGATTTTATTTTTTCAGATGAAATACAACAAATTGTAGAATCTACTCTTAACAAACTACCCCAAAAAACACGCCAGATATTCATATTGAACCGATATCAAGGCTTGTCGTATAAAGATATTGCGGAACAAATGGATCTCAGCGCTAAAGCAATTGAATTTCACATTTCCAAAGCTTTAAGTCAGCTTCGGTTCTCCTTGAAAGACTTCATACTTTTTCTGCCGCTTTTATTTTATTTTTATTAAAAAAATACATTTTCCGTTAGGGTGTTTTCATTTTGGCCTGTTATACTTATAACAAGGCAAAAGAAAGTTATCGAATGGACAAAGAAATGTTATATCGTTTTTTCGAGGAAAAAACATCTGTTAATGAAGAAAAACAGATAAGACAATGGCTAGGTACTTCGGAATCCAATCATCGTGTTTTTTTTCAGGAGCGAAAAGTTTATGATGCATTACTATTAAACTCGCACACGATAAAACAAAAGAGAAAAGTCTCATTCTCACCGTGGCAAATAAGCACTGCAGCAGCTGTAGCTATGCTTCTTGTTTTAAGCGGATTATACATATTCAACTCAAAAAGTCTGGAAGAGAAATACAATACGATACTTGTTCCACCGGGCCAACGGATCAACATTATACTGGCCGATAACTCAAATGTCTGGTTAAATGCCAATACGTCTTTCCGATATCCGATTAAATTCTCACAGAAAAATAGAACAGTTTACTTGGATGGCGAAGCGTATTTCGATGTAAGTAAAAACAAAAAAAAACCGTTTATTGTAAAAACAGATCAAGGTGATGTTTTAGTAACAGGAACCAGTTTTAATGTGGAAGCATACTCAACCTTCGATACCTTCGAAACCAGTCTTTTTGAAGGAAGTGTGGAAATACATAAAAATGACGCAAAACTCACCACATTAAAACCCAATGAAAAAGCAACCATCAATGACAACAAAATGCTTATCTCTAAAATACAAGACACCGATGATTATTTGTGGAAAAATGGCTTAATCGCTTTCAACAACAAACAGTTGAAGGACATTCTTATATCGCTCGAAAAATATTTCGACATCAGCATCCAAATCGATTCGGAAAAACTACCGCAACACACTTATACCGGAAAATTTCGTCAATCTGATGGTGTGGACCATGCTTTACGAGTATTGCAACGAAGTATCCGGTTTAACTACGAAAGAAACGAAGAAAAAGGAACAATTTACATTAAATAGCAAAAACACTTATGCCTATGAAACATAACTGAGTAAAACAATCAGAAAACAAGAATCGGCAAGCGCTGCAACGCTCACCGATTATACGTTTTCGTCAACACAACCAAGAAATCAATGTATTAACTAAAAACAATTACAAATGTATGAAGAAAAACAACTCGTTGGGTAACAATTTAACCGAAAAATTACCCATTAAACATTTTTTATTGATTATGCGCACAACCTTTATTCTATTATTCACCTGTGTCTTTTGCTCTATGGCCGAAATGAGTTATACGCAAAATGCCAGAGTAACAATCAATAAACGCAATGTGGCTCTAAAGGAGGTTTTAAATGAAATTGAGAGCCAAACCGATTATTTATTCATCTATAACAATGAAGTGAATACTAATGAAACAGTTTCGGTAAAGGCTAAGCAACAGGCCGTTTCTAATGTATTGAGTGCACTTTTGAAAAATAAAGATGTGAGTTATTCTATGGAAGGGAATCATATTATCCTCAATATGAATAATAAAATAAATAACTCAGAAACGATGATAGCACAACAACAGAAGAAACGGATAAGCGGAACAATTGTTGACATCACAGGCATACCCATTATTGGAGCTAATATAGTGGAAACTGGCACAACAAACGGAACTGTAACCGATGCGAATGGTAGGTTTTCATTAGATGTAGATAATAATGCGACTATACGAATCACATATATAGGGTATTTAATTCAAGATATCAACACAACTGGAAGGACAAATTTTGACATAATATTACAGGAAGATACCCAATCATTAGATGAATTAATTGTGGTTGGTTATGGAACAATGAGGAAAAGTGACTTGACGGGTGCACTTAGTCAAGTTTCCGGTGATGATCTAAAGAATTTACCGGTTAGAAGCGTTGCCGATGCCCTCCAAGGTAAAACTGCAGGAGTTATGGTAACTTCCACGGGAGGTAGTCCCGGCACACCTCCTGCTGTTAGAGTCAGGGGAGTTGGAACCGTTAACAATAACAATCCTTTGTACGTAGTGGATGGACTTCCTCAGACAGATATAGGGTGGCTAAATGCCAATAATATTGCTTCTATGGAAATACTTAAAGATGCCTCTGCAACGGCTATTTATGGATCACGTGCAGCAAACGGGGTAATAATAATTACTACTAATAGAGGTCAAACTGATGGAAGGACAACTATCACGTTCGATACATATTATGGTGTTCAGAATCCTATTAAAGTATATGATATGATGAATGCTTCACAATTTATGGATTATAAAAATCTGGCGAATATTAATGCCGGTAATGCCCCATTCTTTAGCGATACTCAAAAAAGTGAAATTCTACAATTTCTAAGATCAAATTTTAGATCAAATTTTGGTAGTGATGAGGGCACAAATTGGTGGAAAGAAGTAAATCATAAAAATGCACCTGTTCAAAATTATGATTTTTCAATTTCGGGAGGTTCAAATAATCTTTCATATCATACCAATTTCAGCGTTATGGATCAGCAAGGAATTATTAAGGGTTCAGATTTTGACAGAATTTCTTGGTTGACGAATATAGATCATCAAATTAATAAATGGCTGCATCTGTCATCTAACTTTGGTCTTGTTAAACAGTCCAGAAGAAATGTTCTGGAGGAATCACCTGGGTTCAATACTGCATTTATTGCATTTGTAACCGACCCAATTACTCCGGTTTACAGAACTGAACTAAAAAACATTCCCTCTTTTCTGGAACCATCATTATTTATGAGTGAAATTGAGCCAAATAATGAATATTCATGGTTCGCACCGGTTATTTACTCTAACAAAGAAAATCCTGTATCTCAGACTAGAATCAGAAAAGACAATGTTTGGCAAGATATAGCAGTTAAAGGTGGAGTAGATTTAAAGATTGATATATTACCATCCTTAACTTACAACAGTCGTTTGAACATTGATTTGTATAGAGGCGGATCAGATGGTTTCAACCCAAAATATTATCTTGATGGTGAACAGTATGCAGCAGATGCAACAGTTAGTAAATACTATCAAAGCTCTGATTATTGGGTGTGGGATAATACTTTAACTTATAATAACAGATTTAATGATTTGCATCAGATTACTGCTATGGTTGGCACATCGGCCGAAGAGACAAAATCTGAAGCAACATCGGCCTCAAGACAAGGGCTTGTAAATAATAATCTTGCTCAACGAATTTTAAATGCTGCTTCAAAAAATCCGGCTGCAAGCGGCTGGAAAGCAGAATCTGCAATGCAATCAATATTTACTCGTATATTTTACTCTTACGATAACAAGTATTTGTTTACTGCTAATATTCGCAGGGATGGATCTTCTAATTTTGGACCCGGATATAAATGGGGTACATTTCCTTCTTTTTCCTTAGGCTGGAATTTTTCTGAAGAACAGTTTATGTCAGGTTTTGACAAATTAAGCCTAGGCAAACTCAGATTAAGTTGGGGAGAAATTGGGAACCAGGCAATTGGGGGTGGAGCATACTTATCTACTTATACAGGAAACTGGGGGTATTATTTATATGGTACAAATTTAACACCTCAATTGTTTGGAGGTAATAACCAAATGGGAAATCCAGAAGTTCAATGGGAAACAACTGAGCAAATAGACCTTGGATTAGACTTAGGCTTCTTCAATAATAGTTTAACTTTAAATGTGGATTATTTTGTAAAGAAAACAAAAGATATGCTTCTCCAAGTACCTTTACCATCATACTTGGGCTTTCCTAATAATCCATGGGTTAATGCGGGAAGTATTGAGAATAAAGGATGGGAAATAGATCTGAAATATAGAAATTCAATAAATGACTTCAATTATTCTGTTGGAGCAAATCTATTTACTTTCAAAAACAAAGTATTAAGCTTAGGGGGTGGAGAACCTCTTTATGGCGGAGGCTGGATTACGGTTACTACTACAAAGACAGAAGTTGGGAAACCGATCGGTTATTTCTACGGATTAAAAACTGATGGCATTTTCCAAAGCGAAACTGAAGTTCAGAACTACAAGAATAGTGAAGGAGGTCTTATTCAGCCAACGGCACGTCCGGGTGATTTAAGATTCGTTGACGTTAATGGAGATGGTATAGTTAATGCTAATGACAGGACAGATATTGGCAATCCGTTTCCAAAATTCAGTTACGGATTGAACTTTGCTTTTGATTATAAAGGATTTGATTTGCAGGCTCTTTTCCAAGGCACTTATGGAAATAAAGTCATGAACGCAAAGAAAATCGATATGAATTCTGGTGTGGGCTGGTATAATGCTCCGTCAGATTTTCTTGAAAAAGCATGGTCGCCTACAAATCCAACAAATGAACAATTTCAGATTAACACAGATAACACCAATAACCTACAAGTATCTGACTGGCTGGTTGAAGATGGTTCATATCTGAGATTAAAAAATATTCAGTTAGGATATAGTTTACCACAAAATATATTTCCTGAAAATACCATTAGCAATATCAGATTATGGATAGGTGGATATAATTTGCTTACATTTACTAAATACAGTGGTCTAGACCCGGAAATAGGCAGATCTGCTCCATTAAGCAATGGTGTTGACGATGGATATTACCCACAAGCGAAAACTTATATGGTTGGACTAAATATCACCTTTTAAAAAAAATCAATATGAAAATTTATAAAAACTTTATTATAGGATTAATAGTTATGCTTTTCTCTTCCTGTGGTGAAACTTTTCTTGAAAGACCACCATTAGGATCTTTAGACGAAGATGCATATTTCGGAACAGACGATTCAGCAATGAAGCTTCTGACTTCATGCTATAATCCCATGAAGGATCAATGGGGTTTTACAATAAATAGAGTTGCAATTGGTAGTGAAGTTACTGATGATGCTGATGGTGGTGGTTCAGATGCAGGCGACAGACCTCAGACAACAGAAGTTGGAACCGGATATCCATTATCAAATAATCCGTTATTGCAAGAAACTTGGAATAACAGATTCAGAGGTATCGGCCGGTGCAACATTGCAATTGAAAAATTTAGTAATGAAGAAATTGTATTTTTAAAAAATAAGGAAGCAGTAAGCAAAGAAACAATTTCAAGATACTTATCTGAAGTTAAATTCTTAAGAGCTCTGTACTATTTTGATCTGATAAATACGTTTGGTCCGGTTCCATTAATAACAGAAGTACAGTTACCTGGAGCCAGGCTTGAAAAATCTACAATGGAAGAAATTAAAACTCAAATATATAAGGATTTAGATGATGCCATAAATGATTCAAACTTACCTTGGAAAAAAAATACTGACATTACTACTGAATTGGGTAGAGTTACTAAAGATGCTGCCTATGTTCTTAAAGCCAGAGTTGCTTTATTTTTTGCAGGCTTAATTGAGCAGAATAAAATGAGCGGAACCTCTAATGATGAATACATTATTGCGAGAAACGCATCAAAAGAGGTGATTGATAACGGAAACCATTCTTTGGGCGATTTCCAGGATCTCTATGGTGGCGATTACATCAAAGGTCTTTCATCATCTGAGGTTATACTTACAGTATTAAATAATTATGATCCTTCTATAGGACACTCAACAGATGCTTTTACTATTATGAACGTAGGAAGAAATAATGTAGGCGGATGGGGTGGAAATATTCCCACCGAAGATCTGGCCTCTTCTTTTGATGAAAGAGATCCGAGAAGGTTATTTACCATTATATCACATGGTGATATTTTTCCGAGAGGCGGGGATGAGGAAGTTCATGATTACTCGGGCTATTATAATTTTAGCTTGCAACAAAGTAGAAAAGCATTTGTTCCATTTAATTACAGAGTCGACGGAAATCTGATGCGGAGCAAATGGGCTCCATACTGGATCAGATATTCAAAAGCTTTATTGATTTATGCCGAAGCTTTGCTAAAAACAGGTGGCAACAACGCAGAGGTAGCTGCTAATATCAATAAAGTAAGATATAGAGCTTTTGTTTTGACTTCTAAAACTGACGATTTTGCAATAAAGAGGAAATTTGAAGACACTTTAATAGAAATAAATGACAACTTATTCAATTCTGAATTTGCAATTGGAGCTAATGATGATCTGCTTCAAGCAATAAAGTACGAGCGTAGGGCTGAATTTGCGATGGAGGGTTTAAGATTATATGACTTAATCAGATGGGGTGACTATGCAAAAAATATGAGAACATTTTCATCTACCTATGGTTATGCAGGAAAAGGGAGCCGGGCTTCCGAAAACAGCTGGCCATTTCCAATACCTCAGGCTGAAATTGACAGATCTAACGGAGTACTCACACAA
>CAKTUP010000040.1 GCA_934621705.1 uncultured Petrimonas sp. | reverse complement strand
TGAGATTACGGTACTCTGTACCTTAATTTTGCCAACCAATCTCATTTATTATTGCCTACGGCTTCGGTAGTTTGCGGCCCGTCTCTTGTCTCTTGTCTCTTGTCTCTTGTCTCTTGTCTCTTATCTCTTGTCTCTTGTCTCTTGTCTCTTGTCTCTTGTCTCTTGTCTCTTATCTCTTGTCGCCTTTTCTCCTTGTCGCCCAGTCGCAATCTCAAAGTCCCGGCAAAAACAACCCGATATCGTTTACCGGCAAATTGAAATGATTAGCCACATAAGAATTAACCATTTTTCCCGAAAAAACATAAAATCCTGCGGCAAACCCCCGGTCGAAACGGGCAAACTGCCCCACTCCGCCGCTGTCGGCCATGGCCGTGAACATCGAAATAAAAATATTGCTCAACGCAATGGATGCCGTACGTGCCACGCGCGAACTCAAACTCAATTCGCAAAAATGTAAAATTCCGAATCGTTCAAAAATATCGGGATGCCCGGGCAAACAGGCTTCCATGGTAGTTTCGAAACAGCCTCCCTGCGACATCCGCAAATCGATAATGACCGACCCTTTTTTCATTTCGCGGATCAAATCGGTGGAAATGCGGTCGAAATGGGTTTTATTCACGTACTGCATAGCGCCGATGGCAACGTCGGCAGAACGAAAAACGTTTCGCAACACATTGGGTTGCAGGGTGGAAGTAAATACCCTACGTCCCAATTCATGCTGAATCTTGCGGAGTTTGTTTATGTCGTTATCGAAAATCTTCACCGTTGCTCCCAGCGCAAGCGCGGCGCGTGCAGCCACCGTTCCCGCACCGCCGGCACCGATAATGACCACCTCGGTGGGCGAAATTCCGGGAATACCGCCCAGCAAAATTCCCTTTCCGCCGTGCGCGTTGCTCAGCAACTCCGAAGCGACCGAAATGGAGCAAGCCCCTTCAATTTCACTGATGGCGGTTACAAAAGGCGAAACCTGATTGTCGTCGTAAATTAATTCGTAAGCCAGGGCGTTTATTCGTTTTTCGGCCATCAATTCCAGCGTGGAAGACGAGATTAAATGCAACTGCAAGAAAGAAAACACACTGCTTCGGGGCTTCATTAACAGTATTTCTTCGAGGGTTGGCGGCAATATTTTCAGGATAATATCGGCTTGAAAAACTTCTGCTTTCGATCCCACTATTTGTGCTCCCGAATCCGCATAATATCGGTCGGAATAATTAATGGTAAGTCCGGCGTCGGCCTCCACAATTACTCTGTAGCCGGCTTCCACGAGCAAGGCGGTAGTTTCGGGCGTGATAGCCAGCCGTTTTTCAATTTTCTGATTTTCCCTGGGAATCCCGATAACCAGCGATATGCTCTGTTTATCAACCGAAAGCAGCAATTCACGAACGATAAATTGAGTGCTTTTTAAAGGTTCGTACATCATTTTTGCAATTTATTTATTTCGTGGGCAATTCCGTCAACGGTGAGGTGGACGTCTTCTTTTGTAATTAAATGATCGGTTTTGTAAACAATCCGCGCCTGTTTATAAAACTTCTCTCTCTCCGATAAGTGATTGGTAATAAATGGAATTAACTCCTCTTTTGCCTTTCCCGAAACAATGGGGCGCACATTTTTTGAAGCGCTCAACCGGGCTGCCAGTTCTTCGGGCGTTGCCTCAATGTAAACGGTAATGCCGGTTTCGTTCATCAGACGCATATTATCGAAAAAACAAGGCGCTCCGCCACCGGTGGAAATCACCACATTCTCTATTTCTGAAACTTCCTGAAGCGATTTTTGTTCAATCGATCGAAATTCATTTTCACCCCGTTCGGCAAAAAGTTCGGGAACGGTTTTGTGGTATTTGCTTTCGATAAACTTATCCAAATCGATAAAACTGATGTTGAGCAACCGGGCAAGTTTCTTTCCTACGGTGGTTTTCCCCACACCCATGTAGCCAATCAAATATATTCTGATGACCCCTACCCCTAAATCCCCTGAAGGGGACTTTGTGGGCTGTGAGCTATTTTCTTTAGATATACTGTTTTGCATTTACTTTGATTTTATGATAATCAGTTGCTGCCTCAAAGTCCTCTTCAGGAGATTTAGGGGTTCACAACAAAGGCGCAAACAACCGCATCAGCGATTCAAAAAAGCGTTTCAGTTTAGGGCGTTTCATCCATTCTTTCGATGAAACCTGTGCGGATGAGCGTTGGTCTTCAATAAATATTTCTTTTGCCTGAGATGCGATTTCTTCGCTGTAAATAAAGGCTTCCACCTCGAAATTGTGCTCAAAACTGCGGGAATCGAAATTTACCGACCCGATAAGTGTGAGCGAATCATCAAAAACCATCATCTTGGAATGCAGAAAACCTTTGTCGTACAGGTAAACTTTTATTCCCGCTTTCAGAATCTCCTTCACAAACGATAAAGATGCCAGGTGCACCAGTTTCACGTCCGATTTTTTGGGTATCATCACCCGCACGTCCAGTCCGCGGATGGCAGCAGCCTGAAGGGCTTCGAGCAGGGCTTCGGGCGGAATAAAATAGGGCGTTTGTATGAAAATACTTTTCTGCGCGTCGTAAATGGCTTGCAAAATGCCGTGCGAGATTTCTCTTTCTTCTCGCATGGGGCCGCTGTTTACAGTTTGCATCGATATGTTCCCAAAGCTTGGAAGCTCGGGGAAATATTTTCGGGATGTGATGAGCGTCTGGCTCACGAAAAACCAATCGATAAGAAAAACCGACTGCAGTCCCTGAACGCCTTTGCCTTCGATTCGGGCGTGCGTATCGCGCCAGATTCCCCATTTAAATCCGTCGATATACCTGTCGGCAATATTCATTCCGCCCACGTAACCGATTTGTCCGTCAATGACAACGATTTTCCGGTGATTTCGAAAATTCAGCCGAGACGTAATTTTGGGAAGAGCAAGTTTTAGAAACGGTTCCACCTCTATTCCGGCTTTACGAAATTCTTCGAAAAAGGCTTTTTTTGTTTTTCGCGAACCGAAACTATCGTAAATAACGCGGACTTCTACTCCCTGAAGCGATTTTTCAATCAGCGCATTTCTTACTTTCGTCCCGATCGCATCACCGTCGAACGCGTAATATTCAATGTGAATATGGTTTTTGGCATTTTCAATATCGCGGATCAGGTGTTCGAATTTATCGGAACATTCGGTGAAAAACTGAACATCGTTTCCACCCAGCAACGGCGTATGGTCGAGATTTTTCAGCAAACGGATCAAACTTGCGTGTTCCCTGGGATAAGCAAATTCTTCGAGCGTGCCGATTTCATCCAGCGGACGTTTTTTGAGTTTGCTGTACATCCGCTTGGTAATGACTTGTTTTTTTGTAAATTCCTGTCCGAAAATGAGATACCAAATCAATCCCGCAAACGGCAGAAACACAAGCACCATTACCCACGACAGCGTTTTGATGGGATTCCGATTCTCCGAAATTACCACGATTACCACACTGATGATGGTTATCACGTAAAGAATTTCGAAAATAAGCATCAAGATACTGTTCATGTTGCGAATTGCGTGTTACAAATTACGTTTGCCCCGCCGTAGAGACGCATTGAATGCGTCTCGCTCAATGAGACGCAAGCATTGCGTCTCTACAAACTACAAACTATTTTTATTCACCGGTACTTTCCTTCATCCACATCCTCCAGAATATTCAGGTACGATTGGTACCGGCTTTGACTGATATAATGATTTTCAACGGCTTGCAGCACGGCGCAATCGGGTTCGTTCAAGTGCAGGCAGTTGTAGAACTTGCATTTGGACGAAATGTTGAAAATCTCGGGAAAATAGTGCGAAACTTCGGCCGTTGTCATATCAATGGTTCCGAAACCTTTAATCCCGGGCGTATCAATCACGAAACCACCGTCCTCCAGCTCAATCATTTCCGAAAAAGTGGTGGTGTGCATTCCCTTGCTGTGATAATCGGATATTTTTCCGACTTTCTGTGTGGAATCTTTCTGCAACGTGTTGATGATACTCGATTTTCCCACACCGGAATGCCCGGCAAGCAACGTAATTTTTCCGCGGACAAGTTCGCGCACTTCATCCATTCCTTCACCGGTGACAACCGACGTTTTAATGCATTTATAGCCGATGGTGGAATACAAATGAATTAAATTATCAACGTATTCCGCGTCTTCGTTATCGTAAATATCTATTTTGTTGAAAACGAGATAAACGGGAACGCTGTAAGCCTCGGCAGTAACCAAAAACCGATCGATGAAAACGGTGGTGGTTTCGGGAAACCTAACGGTTACGCAAAGCAACGCCAAATCGATATTGGCGGCAAGAATGTGCGAGTGCTTGGAAAGGTTGGACGCCCGGCGAACAATGTAATTCTTGCGGTCTTCAATTTCGGTAATGTAGGCAGTTCCGTCGGTGTTTGTATCAATTTTCACTATGTCTCCCACCACAACCGGACTTGTGCTCCGAATTCCTTTGAGCCGAAAATTTCCTTTTGCCAGGCAGGAAATATCCGCTCCATCATGGGTTCTTACCAGGTAGTTATTGCCCGTATTTCTGATTACCAGCCCAAGCCCCCTCCGGCTCCCCCAAAAGGGGAGAGAAGGCGTCTTCGATTGGCCGCCGGTGCGTGCCTCACTCTTTGCCCTTTGCCCTTCGCCCTTCACCATTTACACGGTAAGAATTTCTTTTTCTTTTTCAACGAATTTTTCGTCAATTTTTTTGATGTACTTATCGTGCAGTTTTTGCAATTCGTTTTCGCCGTCTTTGCCCATATCTTCGGGAAGTCCGTCTTTCACGGCTTTTTTCAGTTCATCGATGCCTTCGCGCCGGGAATTGCGGATGCTTATTTTAGCGTCTTCGGCTTCCTGCTTGGTTTGTTTTACCAGTTGTTTGCGACGTTCTTCGGTGAGCGGTGGAATTCCCAAACGAATTACCTCGCCGTTGTTTTCGGGCGTGATGCCCACATCGGAGTCCATGATGGCTTTTTCAACCACCCTCAGCATATTCTTCTCCCACGGTTGAACCAGAATGGTTTTAGCATCTGGAGTAGAAATCGACGATACGTTTGACAACGGTACGGCACTGCCGTAATAATCCACCCTAACTCCGTCGAGAATGCGCACATTAGCTCTTCCGGCACGAATTCGCGCAAAAGTTTCTTCGAGGAATTCCAATGTCATTTGCATTTTTTCCTCGGCATCTTTTCTGATTGTTGTAATGTCCATATATATTTTTGTTTGATGTTTGTAAGCAAAAATAGTGAAAATGATTGTTAACTGATCAATAAATTGATTTTTTTACCCAGTCCGAATTCGAAAATGCGATACAGTGTTGAGAGTTGAATGTCGCATTTCCCGTTCTCAAGCCGTGAAATATAGCTTTTCTTTGTGCCCACTTTTTCCGCTAATTGCTCTTGGGTCATTTGGGCTTCTTTTCGTGCTTCCTTCAACATTTCGCTAATTACAAAGTATTGCGATTTCTCCTCAAATTCATCTCGCTTTGGAGTGCCGACCTTTCCATACTTGACGTCTAACAATTCATCAAAATTACGGGCGTTCCTTATTTTATTATCAATCATTGTTTTCATTTTGAACTAAAATATTCGTCTTTAAGCCTTAAGGCCATCTCTATTTCTTTTTTGGGCGTTTTTTGAGTTTTTTTCTGAAAGCCATTGAACAACACCACTAAATTGCCCTTATCGAAACAGCAGAAAATTCTAAAAATATTACCTTCGAATTCTATTCTAATCTCATATAGTCCGTCAGTCCCGGTCAAATGTTCAAGAAACTTAGCGGGCACGGCCTTTACAGTTCTGACAATTTTCAACACATACTCAATTTTCTCCTGTACTTTTTCACTTTGTTCTAAGTAGAAATCAGTAAAATAGTGCTTGTAGAAAATTATATTTCGGTATGTAAACACCTCACAAAGTTAACTCAAAAGTTATCAATTAGCAAATATTTATTCAAATGTTACTTAAAATCGTAAATCCGAAATCGAAAATTGTAAATCAATTATGCACCAACGTCCCTATATTCTCTCCGCTCAACACCTTTTTAAGATTGCCAACGGTATCCATATCGAAAACGACAATGGAAAGATTGTTTTGTTGGCACAACGTGGTTGCCGTGAGATCCATCACTTTGAGTCCGCGATTGTAAACTTCATCAAATGAGATGGTATCGAATTTGGTTGCCGAAGGGTCTTTTTCGGGATCGGCCGTGTAAACGCCGTCCACACGCGTGCCTTTGAACATGGCATCGGCCTCGATTTCTATGCCGCGCAAAGCGGAGGCGGTGTCGGTGGTGAAAATGGGGTTTCCGGTTCCGCCGGCAAGGATGGCAATTTCGCCGTTTTGCATCGCGTCTATGGCGCGCCATTTGGAGAACAGTTCGCCCACGGGTTCCATGCGAATGGAGGTGAACACGCGGTTTTTCTGTCCGATGGCCGATAACGCGGAACTCAACGCCAGGCTGTTAATGACAGTAGCAAGCATTCCCATTTGATCGCCTTTTATGCGGTCGAATCCTTTTTGCGCACCGCTCAACCCGCGAAAAATATTTCCGCCACCAATGACGATTCCGATTTGCACACCCATTTCGGCGGCTTCTTTTATTTGGCCGGCGTATTCTTCGAGCCGTACGGCATCAACGCCTTGCTTCTTTTCTCCGGCGAGCGATTCGCCGCTGAGTTTGAGTAAAATTCTGTTGTATTTCATATTTTTTTATTTAGAATTGATTCTCACTGCACGAGAAAGCAACTGAAATTTAGAATTTGACATTTGAATTTATTCTACGGAGCAACCCGGGTGCATTTATATCAATTTTTGAAAAAGCAAACCATTTTTTCGCCAAATCTTTCAACGACGCTCCAATATGATATACCGTTTTCGCATCCAAAATTAAGAACCTGTCGTGTGATTTAGAGAAAATTTTCACTTCAATCGGAGGATATTGAACATTAAATTTATCAATATCGAGCTGAAGCTGACTTGATATTTTCACCGTAAAAATAGTTGCAGAAACATTCTTTTTCCGTTTCGACAACATAAGTAAAACACTCTCATCAATATAGTTATCTACAAGAACTATTTCTTTATCGGCAGATTTAATTAAATCCGCAACAAACTTGTGAGCGTCAAAAATTTGGCCGTCAAAGAAAATTCCGTGTAATGGCGGCAACGATGTTTTTATAAGCAAATCGAACTTCTGATCGTGGTCATACAAACGCTGCTCAATACGCTCAAAACGCTGGTTTACGGCATATCCTCGTAATAAATAATCTTTCAAAACACGGTTTGCCCAAATACGAAATTGCGTGCCACGTAAAGAGTTAACCCTGTATCCCAGCGAAATAATCATATCCAGATTATAATAAGTAATCAATCGTGTAACGCTTCTGTGTCCTTCTGTTTGAACTTGTGCAATTTTTGCACAAGTTGAATTTTCGTCTAACTCTTTAGAATTGTATATGTTGCGAATGTGCTTGGTTATGGAAGTTCTGTCCGTAACAAACAAATCCGACATTTGCGCCTGCGTCAGCCACACCGTTTCATCTTGAATGCGTACTTCAAGTTGCAAAACGCCATCGGACTCGTAAAGAATTATTTCGCTGTTGGAGGTCATTATTTTAGACTATAAAACAAATTGAAATCTGGAATTTGCTCAACGTCTGCAGCGTTGCGAATGTTTTACTGTTTATAAAAATCATCGGCCAAAATATCCATAAAAATTGTATCGTGAAACGTGCGCTCACGATAAACAGATTGCCGGCGTTTTCCAATCTCTTTAAAACCCAGTTTTCGATAACAATTAATGGCATTTTCATTGAAAGAATACACTTGCAACATAATATTGTGCAGGTTAAGGTAACGAAAACCATAATCCATCAGCAACATCATAGCTTCAGAGCCGTAACCTTGATGCCAATACGCTTTTTCGCCGATAAATATTCCGATTTCGGCATTTTTATTAATGTTGTCTATATGAATAAATCCGCAGGTTCCGATGAGTTTATCATTCTCAAGTGCAACTATACCGTAATTGTGATTATTAGAAAGTTCCTCAAGCAATTTCCGTTCATTTTCCGTATTTATTACGCTCGTTGCCATGGTGAGAAAACGAACAACTTCCATATCGTTCAACCAATGTGAATAAGTTTCGGCATCATCGGTTGTCATTGGTGAAAGAAAACATTTTTCACCGATTAGTTTGCGAATTCTGCCCATACGTTATTCATTTACAAAAGTAACTTCCTTAAACGCATATACTCTTTCTTCGTTGGTATCCAGCGTTCTCAACACCAAATGCCCCGATGACAGCACGTTATCAATTTTCGCCTGGAACCTGCCGTTTTCATCTTCATACCAGTAATAACCGTTCACACGATACAAATCCATCATATATTCATCTTCGATGATCTGTTTTTCGCCGCGTTGCAAGCTTCTGTACAACAGGAAAAACTCTTTCAGCAGCAAATCCAGCATATAATTTTTATCGTATTCGGTTGCCGTGATTTGACGCAGCGATACGGGATTGGGCAATTCTATCGGGAAGATTTGCTGGTTGAGATTCAGTCCGATGCCTATGATGGAATTTTCGATAACTTTGCCTTGCAAATTGTTTTCGATAAGAATTCCGGCTATTTTCTTATCCTTCCAGTAAATATCGTTCGGCCATTTGATGCGGATATCGTCGGCAAACTGGTCGAGCGTGTTTTTTATTGCCAGCGAGACAATGCGCGAAATAATAAACTGCTCGTTGGCAGGAATTTCCGTGGGATAAATCAACAGGCTGAAAAGCATATTCTCGCCTTTCGACGAAAACCACGAATTGCCGACCTGTCCACGGCCTGCCGTCTGAAAATCGGCTACCACAACGGAACCTTCCGCCAATTGTTCCGACTTCAACAGTTCTTTCAGGTAAGAATTTGTCGATTCCGTTTTTTCCAACTGTATAATTTGTCTGTCACTGCTCAACTGTTCCATAATATTCTCGTTGTTTTATTTTGGGTAGTTTTTTTATTACTTCGTCCACCGAGTGTCGGATCCATTTTTTCAGTTCGTCAACGCCCATTTCGCCTGTTATGTGAATCGTATTCCAGTGCGTTTTGTTCATGTGCCACGCTGCCGATACACATGAATATTGCTCGCGTAAAGATACGGCTGTTTCCGGATCGCATTTGATGGTAATACTCAGCAAATCGGCATCGAGCGGAATGAGGGCGAACATTTTGCCGCACACTTTCATTACCAGCGTAACATCGTCAAACGGCGTCGTTGCTTCGGCGCCCGGAATCGATAAGCAATAGTTGTAAAGGTCTTCTACGTTCATATTTTTGCTTTTTAAGCATCAATTTTTTATAGAAACGGCAAAAAGGCATCGTCAATGTGTTCCAATTCAAACTGTTTTCCGTCCCAAACCAACCCAATGATATCGAATCGTGCCGGTTTATCGATATCTTCTTCAATCAGATAATGATTGGCGGCATCCACCATTCTCCGCATCCTGGCGTTACCCACAAAGTCTTCGGGGTTGCCGAACAGCGCTGTTGTGCGGGTTTTCACTTCCACAAAAACAATAAACTCATCAGTTTCGGCAATGATATCAATTTCGTAACCGTGAAAATTCCAGTTGCGGCAGATAATCCGGTAATCTTTCGATTTCAGATATTTTACGGCTTCTTCTTCGCCTTTTTTGCCTAATTCGTTGTGTTGCGCCATGCTTTCGCTTAAAAACACAAATTTATGCAATATTCTCTTCTTTCGCGTTAAAATATTTTGTTTTTTTGTGTCTGAAAAGGTTTTACGAAGTTTTTCAGAATAATTTCTTCAGCAAGAAATGAGAACAACCAAGAAATACAAATTAAACGGACGTCCGTCTCCGCGTACAAAAAAGGCTGAGTTTATGCTTAGCGACGAAGAATACGATGTTATTAATTTCTATTTAAAGAAATATAAAATCGGCAATCGATCCCGATGGTTCAGGGAAACCATTATAAATCACATTCTTAAAAATATGGATATGGATTATCCCATGCTTTTTGAAGAAAATGAGATGAGAAGATAAACTATTTGGGATTTCGGATTTGGGATTTGGGATTTGGGATTTAAAAGATAGACAATGTTAGACGATATTTATTTTATGCGTCAGGCGCTGGCCGAAGCACAAAAAGCGTTCGATAAAGATGAAGTGCCGATTGGCGCGGTTGTGGTTGCCAACAATCGAATTATTGCCCGGGCACACAACCTGGTAGAAACGCTGAACGATGTTACGGCACACGCCGAAATGCAGGCAATAACCGCTGCCGCCAATGTGTTGGGCGGGAAATACCTGACCGATTGCACGCTTTTCGTTACCATTGAGCCGTGTCCGATGTGTGCCGGAGCGCTGGGCTGGTCGCAACTCACGCGAATAGTTTACGGCGCAGCCGATGAAAAACGGGGTTTTTCTAAGTTTGCGGCCAATGTTTTGCATCCGAAAACCGCTGTTTCTTCGGGAGTTTTAAGCGAAGAATGCGCAACGCTAATGAAAAAGTTTTTTGAAAAGAAAAGATAAACATATAATTCACAAAATCATGAAAACAATTTATTTTTTAATTATCAGCGTATTATTTTTTGCCTGCACTTCAAATTCCGGTAAAATCAACGACAGCGCTCCAAATGTCAAAGCCATAGACGATGTTATGCAGGCGTTTGTGGATTCGGGCTATATTCCGGGAGCCGTAACTGCGGTGGTTTCTAAAGATAAAATTTTGCATCTTGGCAGCGTGGGTGTGGGCGATTACGAAACAAAATCGCCTATGGAATCCGATCATCTTTTCTGGATAGCTTCCATGACGAAACCCATCACAGCCGTGGCTTTGCTGATGCTTCAGGACGAAGGAAAACTTTCCGTGAACGATCCGGTTTCCAAATACATTTCCGAATTCGGTGGCCTGAAAACTCCGTCGGGAAAAGATGCCAATCTCACCATCACGCAGGTCATGAACCACACATCGGGTTTACGCGAAGCGGATGCGCAAACGGCTGCAAGCGCCAAAGAACTGGCCGATCTGATTCCTTCATACGTGAGCGGGCCTACGCAGTTTGAGCCGGGGAGCAAGTGGAGTTACAGCCAATCGGGAATAAATACCGGAGCGCGGATTGTGGAAGTGGTAAGCGGTTTGCGTTTCGATCAATTTCTTCAGGAAAGGATTTTCAATCCGCTTGAAATGAAAAACACTACTTTCTATCCCACTCAATTAACTGGAATTAATCGCGCTGCCGGATATATAAAAAACAGCGATACCGGAAATCTCGACAAAGCAGAATTAGCTGCAATCTTTGGTAAACCCGAAAGCACTCCCCTCGGAAACGGCGGATTGTTTTCTACGGCTCCCGATTACGCTCGTTTCGCTCAAATGCTGTTGGGAAAAGGCATTTACAACGGAAAACGATACCTGAGTGAAGATGCCGTAACGCATCTTTTTACCGTAACAACCGGCGATTTAGACTGCGGATTTCTTCAGGAACCTCAATACGGAAGCCGCGGCAAAAATTACGGTTGGGGAATTGGCACCTGCATCGTACGCGCTTCGCATCCGGGTGTGGCAGCCGTTTTGTCGCCCGGCTCATTCGGACACGGCGGAGCGTGGGGAACGCAAGCGTGGATAGACATCGCGAACGATGTGGCTTACATCATGATGCTGCAACGACCGGGCGTAAATTCGGATGCGAGCAACATACGTGCCGAATTTCAGCAAAAAGCGTTTGACGAGTTCGTGCGATAAATCGTTTTGTACAAGTCCGGTAAAAGTTATTTGATGCTGCCGTAAAACAAAGCCGTATTCTTTCTTGTTTACAAGTCAAACTTCTACAGGATGGACGAAAGAACACAACAGCAACTCAATTTTATTCTCGAAGCGGATAAACTCAAAAACGTTATCCGCAGGAATTTCCTAATCGATGATTCGCGCCGCGAAAACGTGGCTGAACATTCGTGGCACAGCATTTTGCTGGCGCAACTGTTTTTTGAATATGCCGAAAATAAGGATGAACTCGATTTGCTGCATATCGTGAAAATGATCACTATTCATGATATAGTAGAAATTTACGCCGGCGACACATTTATGTTCGATGAAGAAGGTTATCTGGACAAATTTGAGCGGGAAAATGATGCCGCAAAGAAAATTTTCGGATTGCTGCCTCCCGATCAAGGAAAAGAAATGTACGATTTATGGCTGGAATTTGAGCAGGAAGACACGCCAAACGCTATCTACGCCTGTGCTATCGACAAAATCATGCCCGTAATGCTCAATACTTTCAGCAACGGAACAAGCTGGCGCGAAGCATCCATCACACCCGAAAACGTTTTCAAAACGCTGAAAATTATCGAAAAAGGGCCTAAGAAAGTCCGGGAGTTATTAAACGAATTGGTGCAAATTTCAAAAAGAAAAGGGCATTTAATGCAACAATAAAAACCATAAAATAGCTTAAAATCAGCTTGATGTATAATTTCACAAACGATTTTTTCTACTTTTGCATTATCACTTTTAAAAATGGGCCTTATGAAAAAACATTTATTCGCCGCCATACTCTTTTCGATGCTTTGTTTGCCTGTTATTTCCCAGGAAATTCCCAAACTGAAATTAAAGTCCGATTCCCTTAAAGAACTCTCTATGTCGGAAAAATGGAAAAAAGATTCGATCAAACTCTTTTCGTTCGACACACTGCGCATTTCAAAAGATTCCATACCACAAAAAATTCAACGTCCGATGGATATGGAAAAATTTAAACAGCTTGCAGAGGCTTATCACGAAAATTCAGTAAACAATCTACCTGTCGTTGTTCCTCACGAAAGCAATTATTCACTTATTGTTGTTGCGCCCGATACTACCGTTCATTTTCATTTAAGAAACGGGTTTATCAAATAGACATCACCTATATCTACCTTATTAATATTTTCAAAATCTATACACCTTTCCGTTAGATTTAGTTAAATTCGTTCCGATTATCCGTTTTGCAAAAACTTTTTCGCTTAATCCCTTGTTCAGACTGAAAGTGCGTAAAATATTCAGGTATTCTACGTAATTAACGTTTAAAAAAATCAAACTTTATTTATTATGAGCAAGAAGAAAGTAGCTGTATTGGTTGGCAGCTTAAGAAAAGAGTCTTTTAACAGAAAAGTAGCTAATCAACTTATTCAATTAGCCCCCGATTCATTGGAATTAGAACTCGTGGAAATAGGGCAATTACCCCACTATAACGAAGATTTAGAGCTAAATGTTCCTAAAGAATACACTGAATTCAGAGAAAAGATTAAATCGTTTGACGGGTTTTTATTCGTAACACCCGAATATAACCGTTCGGTTCCCAGCGCATTGAAAAATGCTTTTGATGTGGGATCAAGACCTTACGGACAAAGCGTTTGGGGTGGAAAACCGGGTGCGGTTGTCAGCGTATCGATGAGCGCCATCGGCGGATTCGGAGCCAACCACATCGTACGTCAGTCGATGGTGTTTCTGAACGTTCCCATGATGCAGCAACCCGAAGCTTATATCGGAAGCGCACACACGCTTTTCGATGAAAATGGAAATCTCGTTAACGAAGGTACGCGCGATTTCCTCAAGGCATACATAGATGCCTATGCCGCTTGGGTAAACAACTTTTAATCAAAAAAAAACGATTATGGCAACAAAATTCAATCCTTTCATTTCCTTTAACGGAACCTGCGAAAAAGCTTTCAACACATACAAAACCATTTTTGGCGGCGATTACACAAAATTTGTCCGTTACAACGATGTGTCGCATCACGAAGGGTCTCCGCATTCGTCAGAAGAATTTGGAAATCAGATCAGACATATCGAGTTGCCGCTCAACAACGATGTAACCTTGACGGGATGCGACAATGCAGAAAGTTCCTCCGGACTCGTTGTCGGAAATAATCTGAAAATATGTATTTTGCCCGAAAATAACGAAGAAGCCAATCGATTATTCGAAGCGTTGTCTAACGAAGGAACGGTGAAAGTTCCGTTGAGTGAGTCATCATGGGGATCGTACTACGGCTCGTTAATCGATAAATTCGGGATTCATTGGATGATTGAAGTTCCTTGTGAAGCATCGCCTTCGCACGCGGATAATGCGAATATACATATACCGTGAGGGGAAGTAGATTCTGTAATTCTGTAAGAACAAAAAAAAGGTTGAAGCTTAAGTTTCAACCTTTTTGTTCTGTGTAACATTTTTAAAAAGCCGCTGAAGTTGTGAAACTAACTAAATACGGTCGAGGAGGACTAGGATTTGCGCTTATAGTGGCGAATAAAACATAGTTCTTCCCAGCAACTAAATTCCGGGTAATGGTTTTGTTTGGATTAGTTAAACCCGTAACGTCAGACAACGATGCCCCAGGTGATTTTAAGGAAGCTAATTGCCAAGTAATGGATGAGATATCCGGATTGGGAACAAACCAAGCGTAATATGTAATATATTGCCCGGGATTAATAGTTGGGGATGGTGCTATAAATGATAATGTAAATGAGAATTTTTCTTGCCCAGTCACAAAAGTACCTGTTGACATATCAAACTGTGCTCCCCCTCCCCCTTCAAAACGGTTGTACATCCAATTCACATTCGGATTTGCCTGAAGTGCTATGGAATGCAGATCGGTAATTGCTATGCTGCCATTATTCTTTAGGTAAAGTGTCATCATTGACCCCAAATGCTTAAAAGAAAGAGCTATATCCGAACCGCTGTTAGCTGGCACATCTTTTTCACTCCATATTGAAAAAACAATTGCCTGGTCAGCCAAAGTGGGCTGATAATCATATTGCTGAGCTGGAAGCACGGCTATAGTTGAATTAGCAATTAGTTCACTACCCGAAGTAACCTCAGTTTTTCTGCCGCTTCTATAAGCATACAATTTGTAGGGTTGAGCAGGATTAATAGCGGGTTGAGGAACGGTAATCGTAAATTGAGCCGTTCTGCCATCATTGCTCACGCCGGTAACAGTAGTTTTATTTGTAACCTTTGTACCGCCTTGCTCAAAGCAAAATTGAATTTCATCTATATCCTTTTCCCACTTAAATTGAATATTCTTAACTAAAGTAGCTCCGCTTTCTTCAAGCGTAGCTCGTGTTTCTGTAGGCACTTCAAATGAAGCAGTAATGTTGAGTACCTTTTCTGCCGACTCCAAAGCCAAAACGTTTTCTTGCGGCTCAAGAATGTCATTATTTGCGCAACTTGTTATCATTAAGGCAATAGTTGCTAAGAAAAAAAGTCTTAATTTCATAATTAAATAGTTTTGCAGTTTGATTTACAATTCTTCACCAGGCATTTCACTTGTCGATAAAATATTTTGTCCAAGTTCAATGTCGATAATCTCAATATCGGGAGCAATGTACGTTCCCGATACATTTTGTACAGACAGATGGATATCTTTCTGTATAATTTGTGAATTGTTTTTTTCTCTC
>CAKTUP010000039.1 GCA_934621705.1 uncultured Petrimonas sp. | reverse complement strand
TATCACTTTTAAAACAACGTATCACGATGATGAACAAAACCAAATCGCCGGCCCGAAAGCTGGCAAAATACCTGATTGCCCTGCCGCTGGCGCTTCTTTTAGTGGCGGGCAACAGCGTTTACGCGCAAAACCAAAAAGGGGATGAAATCTTTACGGAAGTGGAAAAATATCCCGAGTTCCCGGGCGGAAATTCCGCATTTATGAAGTTTCTTGCCGAAGGGATCAAGTATCCGGTAATAGCCATGGAGAATAACGAACAGGGAAGAGTGGTAGCCAACTTTGTGGTGGAAAAAAACGGACGCGTTTCCAACATAAAGGTTATCCGCGGAGTAACTGCCGGGCTGGACGCGGAAGCCATGAGGCTGCTGAACTCAATGCCCGACTGGCAACCCGGTGAGCACAAAGGCCAACCCGTGAGAGTTCGGTTTACGTTGCCGATGGTTTTCCGGTTGCAAGGCGATAATGTTGCCGCAAGCAAAAGCCCGACAACACCCGTTTCTGCCGATGCCAACGAAAAAGGCAAAATATTGGATGAGGTTGTGGTGGTAGGATACGGCAGGCAAAACACCTATATCCCGCCCCCTCCATCATTACCTGGCAGAGACAATACTGAATCAAATGGCAACGAAGTCTTTGTTATAGTTGAAAATCAGCCGGAGTTTCCCGGCGGAAATACTGCCCTGATGAACTTCATTTCCGAAAACATAGTTTATCCTAAAATTGCACAAGAAAACGGCATTCAAGGGCGTGTAATCACGAATTTCATTATTGAAAAAGACGGAAGCCTGTCCGACATTCAAGTTGTTCGCGGCGTTGACCCGTCGTTGGATAAAGAAGCCGTACGGCTAATCGCCGCTATGCCTAAATGGACTCCCGGAACACAACGTGGCAATAAAGTAAGGGTAAGATACCTGTTGCCTATTGTTTTCCGGCTATCCGGCAATGATGCAAACGTGGAGGTCGATAAAGAAACACAGCAGAAACAGGAAATGCTCAATGCAGCGATACAAAAGATTGTGGGGAATGATGAAATTTTCGTGGTAGTAGAAGAACAACCGGAGTTTCCCGGCGGAAACGCTGCCATGATGAATTTCATTTCCGAAAACATCCGCTATCCGAAAGAAGCGCACCAAAAAGGAATTCAGGGGCGGGTAATTACCAATTTTGTAGTAATGAAAGACGGCAGTATAAGCAATGTACAAATCATGCGTGGCGTTGACGCGTTATTAGACGCCGAAGCCATTCGTGTACTCGAATCGATGCCTGTCTGGAAACCCGGGAAACAACGCGGTGAACCTGTAAATGTAAGGTTTACGTTGCCTGTGGTTTTCAGGCTGACAGGTGACACGGAAAAACAAATTCAAACCAACCAAGTTTCACCGGAAAATGTTCAGGCTCCTGAATTTCCGGGAGGAGAAAACGCTTATATGAAGTTTTTGTCCGATAACATCAAGTATCCAGTTATAGCGCAAGAAAACGGAATCCAAGGACTTATTGAAGCCGTGTTCAATATAGACACAACAGGGAAAGTTACTTTTGTAAAATTCAGCAAATCTGTTGATCCGTCGTTAGACAAAGAAGCCAGACGGGTAATAGAGTTAATGCCTGATTGGATTCCTGGAAAACTCAACGGAAAAGCAACAAGCGTTACAAGCGGAGCCACTTTTGTTTTCCGCCTGCAAGGCGGCAAAACAGAGTCCTATAAAGGGCCGACACCCAAAGATGCGATAGTGGTGGTTGGCTATGGAAAAGATTGATTGATTTTGTTTACCGCCTGACCGATTTCCGGTCCTGCGGTTAGAAATAAAAGTTTTCCGCATCTCATATTTCGGTGCGCTGCACCTTATGCTGCTCAATATATTACCCTTGCTACAAATATTTGAGGTGCGCTGCACCTATCAATGACCACACTAACTGCTACAGAGTAGCGAAATCTTTGTAGTTACGGATAACAACAGACTATAAAAGGTACAGCGTACCGTAACAAAAGTAATATGGATAAAGTAACGGATATTCATTAAAAAACAACTCTCGCTTCCAAACCGGCCGATGCCTAATGATTTATTTAAACTCCTATCAATGAAAAGAACAGTATTATCCGGCATTTTGATTTTATGTTCCGTACTTCTCGCGGCGCAATCCAACGAGGTGCGGTCAGCGCTTCAACAATACAGGTACAAAGAAGCGTTGCTGCTTCTGGAGAATGAGCCTGAAACCGCCGAAAACCTGTTGCTGAAAGCAGAAAGCCTCGAAAAGCTTTACAACTATGCCGATGCCCTTACCGTTTACGAACGGCTTCTGCAAAATAATCCCGACGACACAGAGTTATTGATTTCCGCCGCAGAATGCGCATCGCAAGCCGGTGACACAGAATCGGCGCTAAAAAACTGGATTAAAGCCGACAGCCTGTCGCCCGGAAACCTCTTTTTCCAAACTAAAAAAGCTATGGCTTATTACCGGAACGGCAATTGGCAGGAAACCATCGAAAGCGCCCAAACCGTTTTTCAATCCGATTCCATTCCCCTACTCCTTCGAATGACGGGAGATGCGTTTTTAAACCTCAACGATCCCATTGAAGCAGGTTATTGTTACTCTAAAGCCTACGAGAAAAACCCATCCGATCATCTCTCACTAAGCCGCATCTGCGAGTTCTATTATGCTCTGGGAGAAATTGGCTACGACACCGTGGTGGTTATGACCGAAAAGTACCTGAACGAAATCAATCCGAACCAAAAAAGCATCGGACAATTCAACGGAATGGCAAATTATTCCTCGGGAAATTTCGATAAAGCAATCGAGCGCCTGGAGGCAAATATCGCACTGGGCGACAGTTCCTACACAACTACCTATTTCCTGGGAATGAGCAACTATGGCAAAAGCTGGCATTACGAGGCGGTGAAGTGGCTCAGCAAGGCATACGAAATTAACGACAAAGACGTGAACCTGAATTTCTATTACGGAACAGCGCTCGGACGCATAAAAAACCACGACAAAGCCGTGGAAGTATTGCAGGAGGGTATGGATAAGATACACGAGATGTCGGAAAAGCTTTACGGTTTCGATGTTTCCATGGCAGAGACTTACCAAAACTCCAATAACCCCGCCAAAGCCATTGAGTATTATTTGTCTGCATATAAACGACAACCCGATCAGCACAACCTTTTATACAGCATTGCCCACGTTTACGACACGGCTAAGGATTACAAAAACGCCCTCGCCACCTACGAACGTTTTATGAAAACCGCACCCAAAAACCTGGATTTCACCCGTTCCACCCCCGCCGAAGGCGAAAAAATGAGGATGGAGGATTTTTATTACATGGTCAGTTTCAGACGCATAAAAGAATTGCAGGAGCAGTTGTTTATGCAGTCGGGGAAAAAGTAAACCTTATCGTATCCGTTGCAAAACCTGCTGAGGTTTCGATGAAAACCTGCTGACGTTTTACCCAAAACCTACTGACGTTTCACCCAAAAGGTACTGACGTTTTGGGTGAAACGTCAGTACCTTTTCATTTGTATTGTTTTTCCGGATGGAAGACGCAAGCATTGCGTCTCTACAAATCACCGGCTGTCTTCACCCTATGCCCTTCGCTCTATGCCCTTCGCCCTTCCCTAATTAAACATATCATCAATTCCTTCGCCTTCGCCTATGGGGTCATCGTTGCGGTAAAAGTCGGGCGAGTAGCGTTGTGAATCGTGGCAAGGCGTGAAATTGGCGGGGATATCGAATTTTCCGTCGTCTTTGTAATCCAGCGTCGGATCGGCGTAGATGCGTTGGTAAAATAACCCGTGAATGGGCAGCGCCGCGGCAGCGCCCTGTCCGTACGCCATATTATCGAATCGGATGGAAGGTTCCTCGCCACCCACCCATGCCGAAGCCACAATTTCGGGCGTAAACGACATAAACCACGCGTCGGAGTTATCGTTGGTGGTACCGGTTTTGGCGCCCATTTCGCTTTTCAGGTTGTAGATGCGGCGCAAGCGGCCACCGGTTCCGCCGTCCACCACAGCTTTCAGCATATCCAGCATTTTATACGATGTGGTTTCGCTGAAAATCTCCTGCATCCGGGGCACAAAGTTAGCCACCACGTTGCCGAAAGAATCTTCAATCCGGGTAACCAGCAGCGGTTCCACACGAATTCCCCGATTGACGAATGCCGTGTACGCGCCGGCCATCTCGTAAACCGAAGCATCGTTTGGTCCCAACGCCAGAGAAACCACCGGGTCGGCGGGCGATTTCAAGCCGAAGGATTTCAGCATCCGCGCAAATGCGTAAGGCGAGAACAGGCTCATCAGGTAAGCCGTAACCCAGTTATCGGAATTCTGCAACCCCCATTTTATGGAAACAAAACCGCCCAAGGCGCCTCTTGTGTTTCGGGGTGTCCACGGTTGTCCGTTTTCGGCCATGATGGTTATAGGTCGATGCATCATTCCGTCGCAAGGCGTCAACCCTTCTTCCATGGCCAATGTGTAGAGATACGGTTTTATGGTTGACCCGATTTGTCGCTTTCCGGTGCTTACCATATCGTACTTGAAATGCGCGAAATCGGGGCCGCCCACGTAGGCTTTCACGTGTCCCGTCAACGGGCTCATCGCCATAAATCCGGCGCGCAGGTAGGTTTTGTGGTAGCGGATCGAGTCCCAGGGAGTCAGCGTAGTATCAATATCGCCTTTCCACGAGAAGACCTTCATCTCCACCGGAGTATCTTTAAAGTTGCTCAGTATCTTGTCTTCGCTCCAGCCTTCTTTCTTCAGAATCCGGTACCGGTCGGTTTGGCGCATGGCCGTTTGCATAAATTTTTCGGCATCGCCGGCCAAACTGTTCGCGTACGGAGCGTATTTCTTGTTGCGTTTCTCGGCTGTAAACTGCGGCTGCAAAGCCTTGCTCAGATGTTCCTGAACGGCTTGCTCGGCATATTTCTGCATGCGCGAATCGAGGGTGGAATAAATTTTCAATCCGTCGGTATAAACATTGTAGTTAGAGCCGTCGGCTTTCTTGTTTTTGTTGCACCAGCCGTATAGCGGATCGGTTTCCCACGATAGCGAATCTTCGTAAAACTGCTGTCCCTGCCACGATGCATAGGCTTTTCTGTCGGGTTTCACAGCCATCATCACCTTTGCCAGGTGCTGGCGGTAATACGGCGCCGGAATAGCAATGTGGTCTGCACGGTTAAAATCCAACTCGATAGGAAGTTTTTGCAGCGAATCGGCTTCGTGCAACGATAAATGGCCGGCTTTTCTCATTTGCGCCAACACCACATCGCGACGGTCTTTAGTCACTTGCTCCCGCCGAACGGGGTTATACAGCGATGAATTCTTTAACATCCCCACCAGCGTGGCCGACTCCTGAATATTCAAATCGATGGGGCGCTTATTGAAATAGGTGCGGGCTGCCGATTCAATTCCTACGGCATTGTAGTTGAAATCGTATTTATTGAGGTAGAGGTTGATAATCTCGTCTTTGGTGTAAAAACGCTCCAACTTGGTGGCAATCACCCACTCGATGGGTTTCTGAAAAACACGCTGAAGCTTATTGCTGGCTTTGGGGGAATAGAGCAGTTTTGCCAATTGCTGGGTAATGGTACTTCCTCCTCCGCTGCTTTCGTCCTGAAGCAGAAGGGTTTTAAAAACAGCTCTTCCCAGGCCGATAATATCAATTCCCGAATGGGTATAGTAACGTTGGTCTTCCGTTGCAACCAGCGCGCTGATGAGATGAGGCGACAGTTCGTTATAGTCAACGAAAATACGGTTTTCGTCGCTTTGAGAATAGGTAAACAACAACTGTTCGTCTGATGAAATAACTTGCGATGCGTATTTATCGATCGGATTTTCCAGTTCATCGATGCGCGGCAGATAACCGATCAGTCCGGACGACATCAGCAGGAATGCAACGACGTTTACAGCAACAAAAATAAAGAACAATCGCCATAACCATTTGACGATATTGCTTCTGGGCGGCGTTTTCTTAGTTGTTTTCTTAGTTGGTTCCGATTTTTTCCCCATAGTTTACTTGAAACCGATTAGTTTTGATTTGGACGGATTTCGGCACAAAATTACACAAAACAGTTGAATAAGCGGGTAGAAATGGTGTGAAAAAATGTAGAGACACATTGAATGTGTCTCTACCCATCATAAAACGCATTCAATGCGTCTCTGCCCATTAAAGACGCATTCAATGCGTCTCTACTAAATCCCGCTAAAATCCACGCCTTCGAAAACGAGCGACGGAATGCGCCACGAAGAATTCAACCGCGGGTCGTTTCCGGTTTCGGCGAGCGAGTTCCAGAGTGTAATCATGTTTCCGGTAACGTTCATTTCGGAAAGCGGCGTGGTAAGGCGGCCGTTTTCGATCAGGAAGCCTTCAATTCCGTAGGAAAAATCGCCGGTGCTGCTGTTGCTGTTTCCGCCGTTGAAACCGGTAACGAGGATACCGTGACTTACGCCGGCAACCAAGCCGTTCAGGTCTTTGCTTCCGGTTTGCATCACCAAAACCGATGGATTGGCGATGGTGGGCTCCACATTCATTTTCCTGGCGTTGTACGTATCTATATAATAGGTGTTCAATACCCCTTTGTCGAAGATGCTTCTTCGCTCCGTTGCCACGCCTTCGCCATCGAAATAGCGCGCGCCCGACGCACCGATAAGATGCGGCTCGTCCAGCAACGTGAACTTGTCGCTGCCCACTTTTTGTCCGAGTTTATCCAACAGGAAAGAGTTTTTCTGCTGCAAGGCAGCGCCGAAAATCGCGCTCAGCATCGGGCGAAGCAGTTGTCCCGAGTTCAACGGATCAACCACCATGGTGTATTTGCCCGATTTGGTTTTCTGCTGTCCTATTTTCTGCAACGTGCGCTCCAATGCCTTTTGCCCGATGCCTTCTCTGATCAGTTTATCGAGATAGAGCGACGATTCGTACCAATAGGACGAAGGACGGGCTTCGCCGTCACCCTTTACGGCAACGCTGGCCGACAGCGAGTACCACGACCGCCGGGTTTCGCCCTCAAAACCGTTGCTGGTGATCTGATAACCAAAGTTATCGCCGTCGCCGTACGACGATTCCACGGAGATTATCCGCGGGTCTTTGCCCAATGCTTCTTCGGCAATGGTTTTTGCCATAGCCACCTTATCGTCGGGATTTACGGCGGAGAATTTCGGATCCAACAGTTGCAGATCGGGTTTGCCGCCTTTGTAGTAGCGCGAAGCGTCGGGTAGAACGCGCGCTTCGTCTTTGGCGAGATATCGGGTAGATTCTATACCGTTTTTGATGAACGACTCCAATTCCTTTTGGTTGAGCCGGTTGGTGGAGTATGTTCCGTAACGTCCGTCCACGTAAAGGAACAAGCCCATGCCGCTTTCCGATGCCTGTTGCAGTTTATCCATTTTGGCATCGCGCAGTTCAAACGACGTGTTCGAACCTTGATTTATGGATACTTTTGCTGCCTGGCAACCGTTTTTCAGGGCGTAATCCATTGCCCATTGTGCCAGTTTTTTATTTTGGTTTGATATCATGTTAAATAGTTTTGAGTTGTGAGTTATGAGTTTTGAGAGAGGGAGCGAACTTCGATTTAAAAGGCAGCGGCTTATCAAATGACCGCCTTTTCGCCTGGTCTCTTGTCGCCAAGTCGCCAAGTCTCAACTTTCCCCTCCCACGGTTAATTTACTCACCAGTGCCGAAGGCATACCGCAGGTAACGGGGCACGACTGCCCGTCTTTTCCGCATGTCCACGTGCCGTTGTCAATTTTGTCGTTGTCGGCAACCATGGTAATATCGGCTAACGCCTTCGGGCCGTTTCCGATGATGTTGATGTCTTTGATGGGTTGCGTCAACTGTCCGTTTTCGATAAGGTAACCCGATTTCACGAAGAACGTGAAGTCGCCCGCGCCAATCTGTACTTGTCCGTTGGTAAACTTATCCACAAAAATTCCGTTCTTAACGGAAGCGATGATGTCCGACTCCTTCACGTTTCCCGCTTCCATATACGTGGCACGCATGCGCGGCATGGGCATACTGCGGAACGATTCGCGGCGGCCGTTTCCGGTGGATTCGATGCCGTAGTGCTTCGCACTGATGCGGTCGTGCAGGTAACTGGTAAGCACGCCGTCTTTCACAATGTGTGTTTTCTGGCCGTACGTGCCTTCGTCGTCGATGTTTATCGAGCCGCGGTTAAACGGAATGGTTCCGTCATCCACCACGCTGATGTGCTCGTTGCAGATTTTCTTGTTCAGTTGGTCGGAGAAGATGGAAATGTTTTTGCGGTTAAAATCGGCTTCGAAAGCGTGCCCGATAGCTTCGTGCAGCAAAATCCCCGATCCGCCCGAACCCATCACCACAGGCATTTCTCCACCTTTGGGCTTGATGGCTTTGAACAAGATGGACGTGTTTTCTACCGCTTCGCGGGCGATGATTTCGATAATGTCGTCCGACAAAAACTCGAACCCTTTGCGGTAAGCCCGCGCCGAGTAGCTGTTCTCGAATTTGCCGTTTTCTTCCATAATACACACCGCGCTCAGCGTAACCATGGGGCGGTAATCGTAATAACTCACTCCTTCGGAGTTGCAAAACAGGACGTGCGAGGTGCTGTCGTTCAACGACGCCGATACTTTCTGCACCCGCTTGTCGAGAGAGAACACCTTGTCGTTCAGTTTTTGCAGATACGGCGTCTTTTCTTTCAGGATAACTCCTTCCCAAGGGGTGGAAACGGTGTAGAAATTGGTGTTCACCGGTTTTTCGGTCAGCGAAATCGGTTTGGTTTTAGCGCTGCCGCTGGCAATACGCGCAGCCGTACGCGCCGCTTTCAGCATTTCATCGAGCGTGATGTTCTCGATATACGCATACCCGGTTTGGTCGCCCGAGAGTACACGCACACCCATCCCAAAATCGATATTGGAATTGCTGCGGTTCACCGCGCCGTCCTGCAAGGCAACGCTGTTGCTAAACGTGTGTTCGAAGAATAAATCGGCATAATCGCCGCCTTTTTCCAGCGCCGCCGTCAACGTCTTGCGGACATCAGCTTCGCTTACGCCGAAATGCTGCATAGCCGATGAAACTGAGGTGGTTTTCTCATTTCCGGTCAACGATGAAGCGAACGTCGGTGCAGCCACAGCTCCCGCAAGAGCGAGACTGCCTGTTTTGATAAAATTTCGTCTGTCCATATTTTTTTTAGATTTGAGATTTCAGATCGCTTCGCTGTCAGATGTCAGACGGAACCGGACAGCGGTTAGAATCCGCTTTCCCGATTGATTGTATGCGCAAGGCGATAGAAAACATCTATGCGCGAACAGGGTCTGATATTTGTTATCTGAAGTCTGTTAATTAAACTGTAAAAGTACGCAATAATTTATAAATAAGACGTAAGTTGTGCCGATTTCATTACATGCAGATCGTAATTTTTATTATTCCTGCAAAACATTACTATCTTGTGCGCGTAATATATAGGAAGAAATAATAACAGACATTCTATCCCAATAAAGATTTTTTTCATTATTCTTTCTTTTTTTGAAATTAAATCTCTTATCTTTGCGTCTTAAATAGGAAAATCACTATTTGTCTTCACAGCTTTATCAAATAGAACTCTGATTAATAGTCATTTATCCCGAAAGAACCAACAGTTATTTTATCAATAAAATATGGCTAATCGAATTAAAATCAAGAAAGGCTTGCAGATTCCCTTGTTAGGAAAACCCGAAGAAGTTTTTCGTGGCGAAATAACAAGCGAATACTTGCAGGTATGCCCGGAAGATTTTCAGGGAATCACGCCCAAACTCAACGTGAAGGTGGATGATACCGTGAAAGCCGGACAAGCGCTGTTTTTCTCAAAAATGTATCCCGATATGATGTTCGCATCGCCCGTGAGCGGAACCATTACGGCCATCAACAGGGGAGAAAAAAGACGCATCCTGAACATTACCATCAAAGCCGACAAAGAAAACGCGTATGTTGACTACGGGAAAAAAGACGTCGCCGCGATGTCTCCCGAAGAGATCAAAAAAGCGTTATTGGAAGCCGGCATTTGGTTCGTCATCAAACAACGTCCCTACGATGTGGTGGCCAGCCCCGAAAAAGAACCGCGCGACATTTTCGTTACCGGATTCGATTCCGCACCGCTGGCTCCGTCGTACGACTTCATACTGAAAGGACAGGAAACCGACCTGCAAGCCGGATTTAACGCCTTAGCCAAACTCACCGCCGGAAAAGTATATCTTTCCATCAGTCCCGACACCAAAAACGAAGGGTTGAGAAACGCCAAAAACGTGACCATTACCGAATTCTCGGGACCGCATCCGGCCGGAAACGTGGGTGTGCAAATCAATCACCTGGCTCCGGTGAACCGCGGTGAAACGGTTTGGACGCTGAATGCGCTGGACGTTTTGTTTATCGGAAGACTTTTCAACAAAGGCTTCGCTGATCTGACACGTACCGTTGCGCTCACCGGTTCGGAAGTAAAACAAACCGGATACTACAAAATGCTTGTAGGCACAGAACTAACCAAACTCTTCACCGGCAACGTTACCGAAAAAGGCAACAAACGCTACATCAGCGGAAACGTGCTCACGGGAACAAAAGTGGATGCCAACGGCGTACTTCGCGCCACACATTCGCAGGTTACCGTAATCCCCGAAGGCGACGATGTTCACGAAGCCTTTGGCTGGGCATCCCTTTCGCCCAACCGATACAGCGCCGGAGCCACCTACCTGCAACTTAAAAAGGCTTATCGCCTTGATGCGCGCGTGCTGGGCGGCCCAAGGGCAATTATCGTTTCCAACGAATACGACAAAGTATTCCCCATGGACATTTTCCCCGAACAGTTGATCAAATCCATTATCGCGTTCAACATCGATAAGATGGAGCAACTGGGCATTTACGAAGTGGCGCCCGAAGATTTCGCGCTTTGCGAATTCGTGGATACGTCGAAACTGGAAATTCAGCGGATAGTTCGCACCGGATTGGATATGCTCAAGAAGGAAATGGAATAATTCGGGTTGCGGGTTACGAGTTACGGGTTGCAAGATGATGTAATTCTGAACTTTAAACCTTGAACTTTAAACAATAAACATCAAACAAAAATATATAATGTCGTTAAGAAAATTTCTCGATAAAATAAAGCCCAATTTCGAAGAAGGGGGTAAGTTTCATTGGCTCTATTCCACATACGATGCTATTGAAACCTTTCTCTACGTACCGAATACGACATCGAAGTCGGGAGTTCATATCCACGATGCCAGAGACTCGAAACGAACGATGGTCATTGTTATAATTGCGCTTATTCCGGCATTGCTGATGGGAATGTACAACGTGGGTTATCAGCACTACTTAGCCGTTAACGCTCAGGTTGGTTTTATGGAAACCTTCCTTTATGGTTTTTTGGCTACACTGCCGCAGATAGTTGTTTCGTACGCGATAGGACTGGGCATTGAGTTCGCCATGGCGCAAATGAAAAAAGAAGAGGTTGCCGAAGGCTTTTTAGTATCAGGATTGCTTATTCCCATGATCATGCCTATTGACACTCCGCTGTGGATGATTGCCGTGGCAACAGCATTTGCCGTAATTTTCATAAAAGAAATATTCGGTGGAACCGGATACAATATATTTAACGTGGCATTAATGGCGCGCGCGTTTTTATTCTTCGCCTATCCGTCTAAAATGTCGGGCGACCAGGTTTGGGTTCGTACCACCGATACATTTGGCGTTGGTGGCGGAACTTTAGTCGACAGCTATTCAGGTGCCACACCGTTAGGTCAACTTGCCGTAACCGATGCCTCTGCATTTGGAGACTTTGCTTTCCATGGAATTACCGGTCAGCCTCTGAAATTGTGGGATATGTTTATCGGATTAATTCCGGGATCCATTGGTGAAGTTTCAACGCTGGCCATATTACTGGGTGCTATCCTACTGATAATTACCAACGTGGGAAGCTGGAAAACCATGGTTTCGGTATTTTTGGGCGGATTGTTCACCATCGTTCTTCTGAACTTGCTTGCCAAAAATGCCGTAATGGGCATGCCCCCGCAATATCACTTCCTGCTTGGGGGATTCGCGTTTGGTGCGGTGTTTATGGCCACCGACCCCGTAACCTCGGCAAGAACGGAAAAAGGAAAATGGATATTTGGTTTCCTCATCGGAATGATCGCCATCTTAATTCGTGTTTTCAACCCGGGATATCCCGAAGGAATGATGCTCTCCATATTGTTTATGAACGCGTTTGCCCCGCTTATCGATTTCTATGTGATAGATGCAAACATCAAGCGTCGTTTAAAACGAACTGCACATGCAAAAGCGGTAAAATAGAAAGGATACAACTATGAACAGAGAAAACAGTACTTATACTATAATTTATGCATCCGTAATGGTGATAATTGTTGCCATAGGCTTGGCTTTCACCCATCAGGTTTTAAATGAAAGACAGATCACCAATGCAAATGTTGATAAAATGCAGCAGATACTTCGCTCCTTACGCATCGATGCTACCACTGCAGAAGCTGAAAACATATATCGGGATCTTGTCAAAAATGCCTATCTGATCACTCCCGAAGGAACTAAAGTAGAAGGCTCGGAAGGGATTGAGGCCACAGACCCCGCATTTTCTGCAAGCGATTCGGAATTGCCTGTTTTTGAGGCGGATGTAGACGGATCAAAAAAATATATTATTCCCATGCACGGTGCCGGATTATGGGGCCCGATATGGGGATATCTGTCTGTTGAAAGTGATGGCAGCACAATTTACGGATCTGAGTTCGGACATGCGAGCGAAACTCCGGGATTAGGAGCGGAAATCGTATATTCCCCCTTCAGAAATCAATTCAACGAAAAAGAACTGATTAAAGACGGTGAGTTCAAATCCATCGCTGTAGTAAAACCCGGACAGTCTGTATCTCAAAGAGATTATGTTGACGGAATTTCAGGTGGAACAATCACCAGTAAAGGAGTTGACGCTATGTTGATAAATAGTGTAGGTAAATACAAGAATTTTTTACTGGAATTAAATGCCGGACAATAAACCGGACATTCAATATAAAACAATATAAATATGGCATTATCTGCAAAAACAAAGCAGGCATTTTTAGGGCCGCTTAACAAAAATAATCCTATCCTAGTGCAAGTGCTTGGTATTTGTTCTGCACTAGCAGTAACATCCAAGCTGGAGCCTTCTATTGTTATGGCTATTGCCGTAGTTATTGTAACGGCATTTGCTAATGTAATCATTTCGTTGTTGCGAAAAACCATCCCCACCCGCATTCGTATTATTGTGCAATTAGTAGTTATTGCATCGCTGGTAACTATTGTAAGTGAAGTGCTGAAAGCTTTTGCTTACGATGTAAACAAACAATTATCGGTATTCGTGGGACTAATTGTGACAAACTGTATTCTGATGGGACGCCTCGAGGCTTTCGCCCTTGGCAACGGTCCTTGGCCTTCGTTCCTGGATGGAGTTGGCAACGGATTGGGTTACGGATGGATATTGGTAGTAGTTGGATTTTTCCGCGAATTATTGGGATCCGGTGAATTGCTCGGATACAAAGTGATACCGCAAGCATTCTACGACGCGGGATATGAGAATAATGGCCTTATGATGCTCGCTCCCATGGCACTAATCATTGTGGGAGTTATTATATGGATACACAGATGGAAGAATAAGGAATTGCAGGAGGAAACGAACTAAAAATGCGCTTCGCTCGTAATTCGTTGTGTTGGAAAAAACATCGACGAGACAACTGAATTACTTCCAATTACAATTGAATAACAACAGAATAACAATTTATTTATATGGATGCTATTAGTCTTATTGTACGATCAATATTTGTAGACAACATGGTTTTCGCGTACTTCTTAGGTATGTGCTCTTATCTTGCGGTCTCTAAAAACGTAAAAACAGCCCTGGGACTTGGATTAGCAGTAACTTTTGTTCTCGTGCTTACCGTACCTATTAATTATATGCTCGAAAATTACGTGCTGAAAGCAGGCGCTCTTGCTTGGTTAGGCCCGCAATTTGCAACAGTTGACCTGAGTGTTTTCAGTTTATTGATTTTTATTGCTGTTATCGCATCTTTCGTTCAACTGGTAGAGATGGTGGTAGAAAAATTCAGTCCATCGCTATATGCTTCGCTCGGTATCTTTTTACCGTTAATTGCCGTGAACTGTGCCATACTTGGAGGCTCGCTGTTTATGCAACAACGCGAATACGCCAATGTGGGAATGGCTGCAGCTTATGGTTTTGGTTCCGGTATCGGATGGTTGCTGGCTATTTTGGGCTTAGCCGCCATTCGCGAGAAACTGGAATATTCGCACATTCCGAAACCATTGAAAGGCCTTGGTATTACTTTTATTGTTACCGCTTTGATGGCTATCGGATTTATGAGTTTTTCAGGGATCAATATTTAATGGTAAAGAGCGCAGAGCATTGAGTAAAGAGCGTAGAGCAAAGAGCAAAGAGTATGAAATGAAGAGTGAAAAGTTTGTTGAAAGAAGAGCCACAACACCCAATGCTCAGTGCTCAGTGCCCAAAGCCCAACGCCCAATGCCCAAAACCCAACGCTAACAAATAAACTAAGTTTTCAATATATAAAAACAGTATAAACAATGAATGTGTTGTTAATGAGCTCAGGAGGAATAACCATCTTAACAAGCGTGGTGGCATTCTTATTGATAATCTTAATTTTGGTGGTGATTATCTTGATTGCCAAAGCAAAATTGATGCCCGCCGGAAACGTAACTATTACAATTAACGAGGAAAAGAATTTAGATGTCTCCAAGGGATCTACATTGCTCAACACGCTACAAGCTAATGAGATATTTCTATCATCGGCGTGTGGCGGCGGAGGAACTTGTGGGGAGTGTCGCTGCCAAGTAACGAAAGGTGGTGGAGAAATTCTTCCTACCGAAGTAGGCCATTTCACCCGTAAGGAGCAAATGAATCACTGGCGATTGAGTTGTCAGGTGAAGGTAAAGGAGGATTTGTCGGTTGTTATTCCCGACGAAGTCTTTGGCATCAAAGAATGGGAGTGCGAAGTTGTTTCTAATCACAATGTGGCATCGTTTATTAAAGAGTTTGTAGTGCGTTTGCCCGAAGGTGAACACCTTGATTTTATCCCGGGTTCTTATAGCCAAATAAAAGTTCCGAAATACAATTTAAAATTCTCCGATTTCACCATCGAAGACCAGTATAAGCCTGAGTGGAATAAGTTTAAGTTGTGGGATTTATCGGTGAAAAATGATGAAGATACCGTACGCGCCTACTCCATGGCAAATTATCCCGCCGAAGGCGATAATATTATTAAGTTGAACGTTCGTATAGCTACTCCACCGTTCGATAGAGCGAAAAATACGTGGATGAACGTGAAACCGGGTATTGTGTCGTCTTATATTTTTAATCTGAATCCGGGCGACAAAGTAATCATGTCCGGGCCTTACGGCGAATTTCACCCTATTTTAAACAGCAAGCGCGAAATGCTCTGGGTGGGTGGTGGAGCCGGTATGGCACCGTTGCGCGCTCAAATAATGTATATGACGAAAACGCTGAAAACCACCGATCGTAAAATGTCGTACTTCTACGGTGCACGCGCGTTGATGGAGGCATTCTATCTGGAAGACTTCTACGAATTAGAGCGTCAATTCCCTAACTTTTCTTTCCATTTGGCATTAGACCGCCCCGATCCGGCAGCCGATGC